>DNMS01000270.1:2757-11731 GCA_003488105.1 Rhodospirillaceae bacterium | reverse complement strand
TGGTGATCGAACACAATCTGGATGTCATCAAAACCGCCGACCACCTGATCGACATCGGCCCAGAGGGCGGCGACGGCGGTGGTCAGGTTGTGGCAACTGGCACGCCCGAACAGGTGGCCGAGGTCAGCCAAAGCTATACCGGTCACTACCTGAAGCCGATGCTGCAGCCCAAGAAAGTGGCGGCAGAATAGGGTTGCCAGCTTTCGGTTATTTGTTGGGGCAGGTGTTGATTCCGATGATGGAATACAGCGCGCAACTGCCCATCAGACCGGTCGCCAAGGGCACGACGCCGATCAGGGTCCACATGCGCCAGGGCTCTTCTGGAAACAGGAAGAACAGGGCAAGCAGGCCGACACCGACAACGATCCGCAACAGGCGATCAATACCGCCGACATTTTTCTTGAACATGAACGGAACTCCTTCTCGTTCGAATGGCATGAGATCAAGCGTACGCGCCGCACGGAACGCCGCATTGACCCCAGTCAATCAGAAGCGAGATAATTCGTCGGTGACTTGGTCACATAGGCCGCGGGCGGCGCTCAGGTGATCAACGCCGCCAGTCCCGTGCGGCTGACAACCTGGATCGTGCCGCGGTCGAGCGACACCAGCCCCTTCTTGGAAAGGATTTCGAGCCGCCGCGAGATCACCTCCCGCACGGAGCCGATGGCCGTCGCCAGTTCCTGATGGGTCGCGCGAACCAGGCCGCTGTCATCGGCGCGCTCCAACAGGGCGGCGGCCAGGCGTGCTTCGATCCGGATGAAGGCGACCCGCTCCAGCACCTGCATGACCGATTGCAGACGCTTGGCAAAGGATTGGAAAACGAAGGTGCGAAAGGCTTCCGACCTTCCCAGCAGGCTGAGGAACAGGGATTTGGGGATCATCACCGCGTCGACATCCGTCTCGGCGACCGCTTCGGCGGAATAGTCGTCCTCGCCCAACAGGCCCAGCGTGCTCTGCACACAGGATTCGCCGGGCGTGATGCTGTACAGCAGGATTTCGCGCCCGGTGGCGCCGGTCAGGTAGACGTCCACGCGGCCGCCGATCAGCACCCCGAAACAGGTCACCTCGTCCCCGGGACGAAACAGCACATGTCCCTTGGGGATGGTGATCGGGCGGATGGCCTCCAACTGCCGGCGTGTTTCCCCGTCCAGGGTTCCAAGCCCCGGCGCGCGATCAAGCCAATGCGTCGCGGCGGTCATGTGCCCTGCCCCGCCGGCTCACCTTCCATACCGCCGGCGGCGGCCTGATGAATGGCGGCGATGCGTTTGCAGACCCGATCGATCAGATGGGCCGTTTCCTTAAGGTCGTGCAGGGTGTCCAAGGCAATCTCCGTTTGATCGGCGCTCAGATCGCCGCGTGATGCAGCGGCCAGAAACGCAACCTTCAGCCGATTGTAGACCGGAAGGGTCGCGTCTTCGGTGGGCAGGCTGCCGGCCCCTTCGCCGAACAGCTGTTCGGCGGCGTCGATCTGGCCCACGATGAGGGTCGCGTAACTGATGATCTGATTTTCCACGTCGTCCGGCAGGGCCGCGATTTCCGCCCGCCGTCCGGCGACAGCCAGCCCCAGGTCGGCGATACCGGACAAATGCATGAGGGCGCGGATCGGATGCGGCAGCGCCTCGGCCACGGCCTGGGCGTTGTTGGCCGCGCTCAGCTTCTGCACATAGGCCACGATGGCATCGTTCAACGCGTCGATGATCCCGCGCCGCCGCCGCAGGCGATCCGCCGATGCCGCGGGGTCAAGAAACGCCGCCCGCGCGATCCCGAAGGCAACCGCCGCGACGCGGCCCAGTTCCAGCACGATGGCATCCAGCGCCAGCGCCGGAAGCGCAAGCCCCGTGTCGTCCAGGTGGCGGGGCCGCGCCTCGTCCTCTTCGGCCGTCACGAAGCGGTCTGCCAACCAGGTTTCCAGGCGCGGCGCCAAGGGCCACATCAGCACGACGCCCAGCACGTTGAACACCGTGTGGAACAAGGCCAAGGCCGCTGTCGACCCCACCCCCGCCGCCAGGGTCTTTTCCGTGGCGTCGACGATGACCAGAAGCACCGGCAGCAACAAAAGCGCCACGATCCCCGTCAGGACATTGAACACGACATGGCTGACGGCCACGCGCCGGGCGTTGGATGTGGCACCGAGCACCGCCAGCGCCGCCGTGGTGGTCGTCCCCACATTGGCGCCGATCACCAGTGACGCCCCCGCCTCCACCGTCAGGATGCCGCCGGCCGCCGCCGTCAGGGCGATGGCGATCACGGCGCTGGACGACTAGACAAGGGTCGTCATGACGATGCCGATCGCCACGAACATGATGTCATTGAGGATGCCGCCGCTTACGAAGGCGCCAAGGTCGACGGCCTGCCCCAGGCCGGCGAAGGTCGTCTTCAGGGTCGCAATCCCAAGAAAGAACACCCCGAACCCGGCCAATGCCTCGCCGAATGCGCCGCGCCTGCTGGACACCCCGGTCAGGGACAGAAACATGCCGATGCCGAGCAGCGGCAGGGCGAAGGCCTCGATCTTTATATCGAACCCGACCAGAGCCACGATCCAGCCGGTCATGGTGGTGCCGACGTTGGACCCGAAGATGACCCACATGGCCTGGCCCAGGGTCAGCACGCCCGCGTTGACGAAACCGATGGAGGCCACGGTGACGGCGCTTGAGGACTGCACGACCCCGGTGATCAGCACGCCCGACCACAGGGCGCGGCCCCGGGTTCGCGTCCACCGCGTCAGCACGTCGCGCAACACGGCGCCCGCGGCCAGTTTCAGGCCGTCGGTCATCAGGCGCATGCCGAGCAGGAAAAGGCCGATGCCCCCGATGGCGCCGCCGATGAGAACCAGGTTCATGGATCCGGACACGAAATGCGTTGCAGGAGGGTTGAGGATAGCGCCCTTCGGCGGGACATCAAGCCGGGTTCGCAGTGTCCTTCTGGTCGCTGTCCGCGTCCTTCAGTCCGTTCACCGTCCGGTCGCCCGGCAGATCGCGGGGCCGCAGGTACAGGAATGCGGCGATGCCGAGCGGCGTGATGATAGCCAGATGCCCGAACGCCAGCACCCAGCCGGTGACCCCGCTTCCGCCCGCAAGGTCGAGCACGATGCCGAACACCAGCGGCCCGAAGAACCCGCCGATGTAGCCGATCGTCGAATGCACGGCGAGGGTGGCCCCCCGGCGGCCCGGCTCGGCGCTGCCCGAGGTGCCGGCCGTGAGCGCCGAGGAATCAGCGTAGACCGCGATATTGTACATAAGGCAAAGGGCGACCGCGAGGCCGTAGCCCACGGCCGCCGCCCAGCCGATGCTGAGGGCGAACACCATGGCCACCGCCATCACCGCCATGACCACCCGCTGGCGGCCGAACCGGATGCACATCTCGTTGCCGCCGACGCTCGACCAGGTGCCGAGCACCCCCATGGCGAAGGCAATGGAGGTCGGGGCAAGAAGGCCGTCCCCACCGCCCCAGGCCACCGCCGTGAAGGTCAGGAAGGTGACCCCCCAGGAGCGCAGGGTGAACAACTCCCAGCAATGAACGCCGTAGCCGATGGAATAGGCCAGGGCCGAACGGTTGCGCAGCACCGGGCGGAAATCGAATAGGGCCGGGCGCGCCGATACGGAGGCCCCGGCAGGGGCCGGTTTGGCCGGCTGGCCGGGCACGGCGAAGGCCATGATCAGGAACGCCGCCACGGTGCACAGGCTGGCCCCGCCGAACACCCAGGGCCAGGGCGCGAAGCTGGAGATCGTGCCCGCGAACAGGAACGACAGGGCGCCGCTGAACCCGACCCCGGCGGCATGCCAGGACACGCCGCGCGTCTGGGCCGTGCCCTCCAGCCGGTCGGACAGCACCTTGAGCCCCGGCATGTAACAGCCGGCCCAGGCCATGCCGGCAAGGGCGCGCAGGATCAGCGCCGACCAGAAACCGTCGGCCAGGAAGGCGTAACCCAGATGAGTCAGCGTCGTCAGGGTGACGCAGACCAGGTAGAGGCGCTTGGGATCGATGCGGTCGGTAAGGCTGACCAGGATCGGCACGGCGCAGACATAGGCCGCCGCCCACATGCCCGTCAGCCAGCCGGCCTCCGTATTGGTCAGGTCCCATTCTGTAATGAAGATGGGCAGCAGCGCCGGCACCGTATAGGCCCCGATCTGCGCCAGAAGCTGCGCCATAAAGACAGCGAAGATAAGCCGGGTCGCCGACATCGCGTGGTCCTTGGTCTCTGCGTCGGGGGCGCCGGGAGGTCGACCGTGACGGAATTGTAACAGGTAGAATGTCTTTGCCACCGCGTCAAAGCGGTTTCACGAAATTGACGTGACAGGAACACCGGAGTTAAACCGTGTCGCAACAAAAACCTAACAATGGTGGGCCACCTTTCCCATGAAACGTCCGTTGCCGCCGCCCGACGGCGCGGATAATCCGGTTTCTTTCAGGCCGGGTTTTTCGGGGGAAACGACAGGAGGGACCGCGCCATGCGCCTGAACATCATCAAATCATTCGCCGTCATCGGCCTTGTTTTCGGCATGTCCGCCTGCGCGTCGCAGGACGAGCAGATGAAGCTTCATTCGCTCGAGGAAAAGGTCAATCAGGCCTTAATGAACTCGGCCGCCGCCAAGGTCGACGCGACCACGGCGCTGCACATCGCCCTGCAGAACGAGAAGAAATAACCACCCGGGAATTCCTCCCCGCCTGACCACCAGCGAAGACCCCGCCTGAATTTGCTCGGGCGGGGTTTTCCCTGGGCGCGGTTTTTCAAAGGTGCGGTGTAATTGCCCGTTACGGGACGGCGCCGGGGGCGATAGGATCGCGCCATGCGCTTCTTCACCTCCGACCGCTTTGTCATTCCCCTGCCCGACGGCCACAGCTTTCCGGGACGGAAGTACATCCTGCTGCGCGAACACTTGGTGCGCGAGGGCATCCTGGCGGCGGACCGCATCCTCCCCTCGCCCCTGGCCGAGGCGGACGACATCGCCCGCGCCCACGATGCGGACTACATGGCGGCGGTGCGCGACGGCCGCCTGGATGCTCAGGCGCAGCGCCGCATCGGCCTGCCGTGGAGCCGCAATCTGGTCGACCGGGTCACCGCGACCATGGGGGGCGCCGTGGCGGCGGCGGAAGCGGCGCTGGAATTCGGCCTGTCGGGCCAGCTTGCCGGCGGCACCCATCACGCCCATCGCGATTTCGGCGCGGGCTATTGCATCTTCAACGATTTCGCGATTGCGGCGCTGAAGATCCTGGCCGAGGGCTGGGCCGCGCGCGTTGCCATCATCGACTTGGACGTCCACCAAGGCGACGGCAACGCCGCCATCCTGACCGGCCATCCCGACGTGTTCGTGTTCTCCATGCAGGGAGCAAAGAACTTCCCCCATCACCGCGTGGCGTCAGACCTGGACGTGGACCTGCCCGACGGCACGGAGGACGCGGCCTATCTGAAAGCTCTCGCCGAACACCTACCGGCCGTGTTCGATTTCCGCCCGGACTTGGTGCTCTATCAGGCCGGCGTCGACCCTTTGGCTGAAGACCGCCTGGGCCGCCTCGCGCTAACCCTGGACGGCCTCGCCAAGCGCGACCGCCTGGTGCTCACGGAATGCCGCTCGCGCGGCATTCCCGTTTCATTGGGATTGGGTGGCGGTTACGCCGACCCCATCGACCTGTCGGTCCAGGCCTACGCCAATACCTATGCCGTGGCGAAGGACGTCTATCGGTTCTGAAGGGGGGCGCTTACTTCCCGTCCCGCTTGGCGATGCAGGCGCGGACGGAGCTGGAGCGGCAGGACTGGATGCAACCTTGGCGCTTATTGGCGCTGCCGGACGGCCCCGCGAGGCAACCCCGCGTGCAGTCCTGCAGCAAGTCCTGAAAATGTCCGCCCGAATGATCGCGGCACCAGTTGTAGTCCGCGTCGAAACCGTCGGTGATGCCCTCGTTGAAGCCCTGGGCGATGCGCGTGAAGAAACCCTCGCGCTTGCCATCGCCTTCGGATGTTTCGGCAGGCGGCGCGTTGGGAACGGCCCCGGCCTGCGGGGCGGCCGGCTGATCGGGTTCGCCGCCGAAGCCGCTGAGCAAGCGGGAGAAGAAACCCGCCCGTTCGGCCGTTTGCGGCGCCGCGGCTTCGGCCGGCGCCGTCGGCACCGCCGCGACGCTTTCGGGGGCTGTGGGTGTTGCAGCCTGCTTGACGGGCACCGCCCGCGTTACGGTCTTGGGGGCCGGACCCTGGGCCCGCTGGGACAGGCAGGCGTCCACGGCCGTGCCCTTGCAGGTCTGATAACAGCCCCGTTTCTGGGACACTTTCTTGTTGCTGATGCGCGTGCAGTTGGCATCGACGCAGGCCTCGAACGCCCGGTCGTAGACCTTGGGCATATTGTTGAAGCACCAGTCAAAGTCACCCAGGTCGTAGGCCGCCGCCCGCGAAGGGCCGAGATGCAGGCAGGCCATGAAGCCGACAAGCGCCATGAGGATCCGCAAAGCCGTCCGTCCTTCTGAATGTTTCGTCACGGCTTGTCGCCGCCGATGGCCGCGATGCCCCCAGCCTCGCCCCAGCGGGGCGCCGTGTCCAGATGCACGCCGGCCTGGTCGAGCAGGCGCATGCAGGTCTGATCCACAAGGTCGCTGATCGCCTGGGGTTTTTGATAGAACGCCGGCACGGGCGGGAAGATCACCGCCCCCAGGGTCGCCAGCTTGGTCAGGGTTTCCAGATGCCCGGCATGCAGCGGCGTTTCGCGCACGGCCAGCACCAACGTCCGGCGTTCCTTCAACATCACGTCGGCGGCGCGGGTGATCAGATCGCCCGTGTTGCCGTAGGCGATGTTGGATGCCGTCTTCACGGAACAGGGGGCGACGATCATGGCGTCCAGGCGGAACGAGCCCGAGGACACGGGCGCCCCCACGTTGCCCGCCAGATGCACGACATCGGCCAGGGCCTCGATCTCGGCCGCGTCGCGGTCAAGCTCCGCCGAAATGGTCAGCCGCCCGGCCTTGGAAATCACCAGATGGCTTTCGACATCCGGCGTTTCCGCCAGCATTTCCAGCAGGCGTTGGCCATAGACGGCGCCGGAAGCGCCGGTGATGGCGATAAGGATGCGTTTTCGGTCGTTGGACATGGGGGCAATTTGGGGTTCGCCGCCGCATTTGTCCATGCTTAGCGCAAATCCCGATTGACCGCCCGGCCCGGCGCGTTACTTTGTGCGCAGACAGGATTGTATACAGTTTCACCCCCCAGCCGAGGCAGAGACCACCATGACCAACACCACCAGCGCCAACAAAATCTGGGGCCGTTCGGCCTTTATCGAGCTTTTGAAGCAGGAAGGCGTGACCCACATGTTCGGCAATCCGGGGACCACGGAACTGCCGATCATGCACGCGCTGGCCGAGCATCCGGACCTGACCTATGTCCTAGGTTTGCAGGAAGCGCTCGTCGTCGCCATGGCCGACGGCTATTCCCGTGCCTCGGGCAAGCTGGTCGCCTGCAACGTCCATGTGGCGCCGGGATTGGGCAACGCCATGGGCTCGCTGTTCAACGCCAAGTTCACCAACACGCCGATGATCCTGACCGCCGGGCAGCAGGAACAGGGCCACGGCCTGACCGAGCCCGTGCTGTACGGCGATCTGGTGTCCATGGCCCGCCCCTTGGTGAAATGGGCGGTCGAGGTGACGCGCCTGGAAGACCTGCCGCGCATCATCCACCGCGCCGCCAAGGTCGCCATGACGCCGCCGACGGGGCCCGTGTTCCTGTCCCTGCCGGGCGACATCCTGAACGACGAGGCGGGGTTGGACCTGGGCTCCGCCACCCGCATCGACACTCGCGTGCGCCCGTCCGACGAGGTTCTGGAAACCCTGGCCAAGCGCATCCTGGCGGCCGAAAATCCGGTGGTCGTGGTCGGCGACGAGATGGTGAAAAGCGACGCCCTCGCCGAGGCCGCGGCCTTCGCCACAATCCTCGGCGCACCCGTGTTTCAGTCGTCGACGCCTTACGGCGCCCAGTTCCTCAACGAACATCCCTGCTTTATGGGGGCGCTGGAGCGTAGCCAGAAGCAGGCGCGCGCCGCGCTTGAGCCCTATGATCTGATGATCGCCCTCGGCACCGATCCCCTGACCATGTCGGTCTACAGCCCCATCGATCCCCTGCCCGACGGCATGAAGATCGTGCAGATCGGCCTCAACGAATGGGACATCGCCAAGAACTATCCGGTCGAGGTCGCGGCATTGGGCGACCTGAAGACCACCCTGCCCGCCCTCGCCGACATGCTGACCAGGGTCGGCGGCGACGCCCAGGCGGCCCGCGCCAAGGCGTCCATCGCCGCATTGGCCGCGACCAACTGGTCGGCCCGGCGCAGCCGCCTGATCACGGAGCTGTCCGATGGCGACGGGCCGCAACCCATCGACCCCCGCCACATGGCCAAGATGATCACCGACGTCCTGCCCGAGAACGCCATCATCGTAAACGAGGGGCTGACCTCGGCCCGGCTGTTGGATCAATTGTTCCCGTTCCGCGACCGCTTCGCCTATCACGGCCTGGCGTCGGGCGGCATCGGCTGGGGCCTGCCGGCCGCCGTCGGCGTGCAGATCGCCCAGCCCGACCGCCCCGTGGTCGCCGTGATCGGCGACGGCAGCGCCATGTATTCGATCCAGGCCCTGTGGACGGCCGCGGCCATGAAACTGCCGCTGACCTACGTGATCGCCAACAACGGCGGCTACCGCATCATCAAGCAGCGCCTGAAATCCTTCCACGGCTCGGAAAACTACATCGCCATGGATTTCGTCGACCCGCCCATTGATTTCGTCGCCGTGGCGTCGGGCATGGGCCTGACGGCGGAACGCATCACCGATCCCGCCCGCGTGCGGACGGCGCTGAACGAAGCCATCGCCAATCCGGGGCCGAACCTGCTGGAAATCGTGGTCGACGGGACGGTCTGACCCGCCCCCGGTCAATGAAGGGTCAAGCCGCCGGTCGGGCTGATGGTCGATCCGGTGAGAAACGCCGAATCCTCCGACGCCAGGAAGG
>DNMS01000270.1:905-2482 GCA_003488105.1 Rhodospirillaceae bacterium | reverse complement strand
TGCAGGTCGGTCATTTCGATCTTGCCCTCGAAGCCGTCCCAGGACGGCGATTCCCCGATCAGGGTCACGGCGATGCAATTGACCCGCACCTTATGGCGGGCCATCTCCTTGCCGATCACCTTGGTCGTCATCACCAGCCCGCCGGCATAAAGCGCCACGGTGGTCTGACCCGCCGTCGGCACCCGTCCGCCTTCCGATGTGACGAACATGCAACTGCCGCTTTCGCGCTCGATCATATAGGGCAGGACCGCGTGCAGCGGTAGCAGCTTCGCCGCCGTCGCGCGGGACACGACCTCGGTCACGGCGGCGACATCGATCTCGTTGAAGATGCCGCGAACGCTGGGGTCGTTGGTGTCCTGCGACGGTACGCCGGAAGCGCTGGCGACCAGCACGTCGATTTGGCCGTGCGCCCGCACCGTATGGGCCGCCAGGGCATCCATATCGGCTTTCGACTGCACATCGGCGGCGACGAAATCGGCTGAGCCCCCGTCCTTCCGCAGGGCCTCGACGACCATCCGGCCTTTTTCTTCCGACCGGCCGGAGACGACGACCGTCGCCCCCTCGGCCGCGAAGCGGCGGGCGACGCCCAGGCCGATGCCGCCGGTCGATCCGGTGACGATCGCCACTTTTCCTTGGAGTTTTCCCATCTGTTCCTCGTCTGCTGTGCGTATGCCGAGCGCGCTCAATCCTTACGGCGGGGCCAGCCCGACTGCTTCAGGTCATCCGTCTGCTGGCCCAAGGTCGGCGCGGGATGTTTCACCCGGCCCGGCGTGGCGCTCAGCTTCGGCACGATGCCCGGGGTCTTCATGGGTTTGCCGTGGGAGGTCACCGTATCCAGGATCATCTCACGCGCCTGGTACTGGGGGTCCTCGACGATGTCGGCGATGGTATAGGTCTTGCCGACGGGGACGGAGACGGCGTCGAGCCGCGCGATAACCTCGTCACAGGTCATGGTTGCCGCCCATTCCTGGATCGCCGCGTCGATCCGCTCCACATGCCGCGCGCGGCCATCGTTATGTTTCAGTTCCGGATCGTCGGCCAGGTCCTGGCGGCCCATCTCGGTCATCAAGCGCTGGAAGATGCTGTCGCCGTTGCCGGCGATCAGGACGTATTGATCGTCCTTGCACAGATAGGCGTTGGTCGGCACGATGCCCGGCAGGGCACTGCCCGTGCGCTCGCGCACGACCCCGGCGGAGGTATATTCTGTCTGGGTGCTTTCCATCACGTTGAACACGGATTCATAGAGGGCGACGTCGACCACCTGGCCCTCGCCGCCGTTCACGTTGACATGGTGCAGGGCGAACATCAGGCCCATCACCCCGTGCATCGACGCCAGGGTGTCACCGATGGAAATGCCGACCCGCACCGGCACGCGGCCCGGCTCGCCGGTGATATAGCGCAGCCCGCCCATGGATTCGCCCAAAACGCCGAACCCCGGCTTGTCCTTGTAGGGGCCCGTCTGGCCGAAGCCGGAGATCCGCAGCATGACCAGCTTGGGATTGATGGCGTGAAGCTGCTCCCAGCCCAGGCCCCATTTCTCCAGGGTGCCCGGCTTGAAGTTCTCGATCACCACGTCG
>DNMS01000270.1:491-648 GCA_003488105.1 Rhodospirillaceae bacterium | reverse complement strand
AGTTCTCGATCACCACGTCGGCTTCCTTGGCCAGGGTGAGAACCACGTCACGGCCTTCCGGGGACTTCAGGTCAAGACAGACCGAACGCTTGTTGCGCGACTGGATCTCCCACCAAAGCGAGGTGCCGTCCTGCACGATGCGCCATTTTCGCAAGCC
>DNMS01000270.1:0-179 GCA_003488105.1 Rhodospirillaceae bacterium | reverse complement strand
TCGACCTTGATCACGTCGGCGCCGAAATCGGCCAGCGTCTTGGCCGCGAAGGGCCCAGCCACGAATTGGCCCAGTTCAATCACTTTCAATCCTTGAAGAGCTTCCATGTCCCACATTCCGTATTATTGATGGTCATCGCGGCGCGACCTTTTGCGCACGCCGGAACGGCAGCATCGACA
>DNMS01000070.1:6395-9117 GCA_003488105.1 Rhodospirillaceae bacterium | reverse complement strand
CCCCGACGGGGGCGGCCCGCGCCGCCTACCCGGGGGTGCGGCGGGGGTTCGAGGAACTGTCAGGGGCCATGGCGCGCATCCGCCCGCCAAAGGTGGGCCCTTTGGTGCTGTCCGTGGTTCCGTCTTTTGCTATGAAATGGCTGATCCCCCGCTTGGAACGCCGACCGGCGGACCTGCAGGTGCAGATCGTGGCGACTCGCGACCGCGCCGATCTGATCGCCGGCGAGGCAGACATGGCAATCCGTTTCGGCATGGGGGATTATCCGGGGCTGGAGGCACGGCGTCTGTTCGACGAAATGGTGGTGCCCCTTGCCGCCCCCGGGCTGCTGGCGGCAAACGGGCCGCTGGCGCGGCCCCGCGATCTCAGCCGGTTTACCCTGCTGCACGACGATTCCATCACCTTCGATCCGCTGGCGCCGGACTGGCGGTCATGGCTGGCCGCCGCCGGCTGCCCGGACCTGGACGCGGAGGACGGCCCGCGCTTCACGGCGTCGGAAAATGTGTTGCAGGCGGCGATCGCGGGGGCGGGCGTGGCGCTGGGCCGGTGGTCGTTGGCCGCCGAGGATATCGAGGCGGGGCGTCTGGCCGTGCCGTTCGGGCCGTCCCTGACGCTGCAGCCGGGTTATTACCTGCTTACGGTGCCGGGCCGTGCCGAAGCGCCCGAATGCCGCCTGTTCCGTGATTGGTTGTTGGGCGAGGTCGCGCGTTTCCAGGCCCGGCCGGGTCGCGCCGTGGTCTAGCTCTTCAGTTCGGCCAAGTCTTCGTACAGATCCAGCGCTTCCGGATTGGCCATCGCTTCCTTGTTCTTCACGGGCCGGCCGTGGATGATGTCGCGCACGGCCAGTTCCGTGATCTTGCCCGATTTGGTGCGTGGGATATCGGTGACCTGGACCACTTTGGCCGGCACATGGCGCGGTGTGCAATTGGCGCGCACCTGATCCTTAATTCGTTTCGTCAGCGCATCGTCCAGGGCCTTGCCCTCGGCCAAGCGCACGAACAGCACGACCCGCACGTCGTTGTCCCAGTCCTGGCCGATGACCAGGCTTTCGACGACCTCCTCCAGCTTCTCGACCTGGCGGTAGATTTCCGCCGTGCCGATGCGCACGCCGCCGGGGTTGAGCGTCGCGTCCGACCGGCCGTAGACGATCATGCCGCCGTGTTCGGTGATCTCGATGTAGTCGCCATGGGTCCAGACGTTGGGGAACTGTTCGAAATAGGCGGCGCGGTAGCGCGCCCCGTCGGCGTCACCCCAGAATCCCGTGGGCATGGAGGGAAAGGCCTTGATGCAGACCAGCTCGCCCTTCTGCCCGATCATCGGCTTGCCGTCGTCATCCCAGCATTCCACGGCCATGCCCAGGGCCGGGGCCTGCAATTCGCCGCGCCACACGGGGCGGGTCGCGTCGCCGCCGGCGAACACGCCCATGATGTCCGTGCCGCCGGTGAAGGACACCAGATGCACGTCGGACTTGATGTGGTCGTAGACGAATTCGAACCCTTCCGGCGCCAGCGGCGAGCCGGTGGAGCACAGCATGCGCAGGCTGGTCAGGTCGTGGGTTTCCTTCGGGTGAAGGTCCGACTTGGCGACCGCGTCGATGTATTTGGCCGAGGTCCCGAACAGGGTCATGTTTTCCGCGTCGGCGTAATCAAAGATTGTTTCGGGCCCGGGATGGAACGGCGATCCGTCATAAAGCAGCAGGCAGGCCTCGCAGGCCAGGACCGAAACCAGCCAGTTCCACATCATCCAGCCGCAGGTGGTAAAGAAATACACCCGGTCATCCCGGCGGATGTCGCAGTGGATGGCCTGTTCGCTGGCGTGTTTCAATATCGTTCCGCCTACACAATGAACCATGCATTTGGGCGCGCCGGTGGTGCCCGAGGAAAACATGATGTAGAGCGGATGGTCGAACGGGACGGGGACAAAGTCGATGTTGCCGGGTGCGTGGTGGGCGGCCGCGTCGGCCATCAGGACCGCATCCGGAATCATCGCGATTTCGGGCCGGTCGGCGGGGTCGTAAGGGGCGACGATGACGTCCGTTACCGTCGGCAGGCCGGCCAGGATTTCCGCGTTCTTCGCCCGCACGTCGTGGCGCTTGCCGTTATAGAAATAACCGTCCGTGCAGAAGAACACCTTGGGTTCGATCTGCCCGAACCGGTCGAGCACCCCTTGGACCCCGAAATCGGGGGAGCACGACGACCATACGGCGCCCAGCGCCGTCGCCGCGAGCATGGCCGCCACGGCCTCCGGCATGTTGGGCAGGTACCCCACGACCCGGTCACCCGATTGCACGCCCTGTGCCTTAAGATACTGTGTCAGCGACGAGACCTGATCGTATAGCCCGGCGAAGGTCTGGGCCCGCCGCGCCCCGGTTTCCGAACGGAACACGATGGCTTCCGCCCCGTCGCGGCGACGCAGCAGGTTTTCCGCATAGTTCAGGCGCGCATCGGGAAACCATTTGGCGCCCGGCATCTTGTCGCCGTCGACCAGGACGGTGTCGCCCCAGGTTTCCGCCCGCACGCCCGTATAATCCTTCAGCGCGACCCAGAAGCGTTCCCGATCATTGACGGAAAAGGCATGAAGGTCCGCCGTGTCGGCCAGGTTCAGGCCGAGGATTTCGTTGAGGTGGCGGCGGAATTGGTTGATCGTCGACCCGTCGGCGTATTCGGGGGACGGGATCCAGAGGGGCTGATCGGTATGTGTCTGATCCATGGCCTGCAGGTGCAC
>DNMS01000070.1:3657-6341 GCA_003488105.1 Rhodospirillaceae bacterium | reverse complement strand
GGTGCACTCCCTGATGTGATTTTTTTTCGCCGGGAAACCGGCCCGGCGGGATGTTTCGCGCATTCTGCCCGCACCCCGGCGGCGCGGCAACGGTCTGTTGCGCCGCTGTTAACCGGCCACGGGCTGGGAAAAGCGCACAACGGCGAGCGCCGCAACCCAACCCGCGTTGATCAGGCAGGCGACGGCGTACAGATAAAGGGCGCGGCCGATGTCCGCGGCCGTCGCCTTGGCCGTGCCGTGGCCGATCCAGGGGTCGCGGGCGATGTCCTGGGCATAGCGGCGCGGCCCGGCGAGGGCCAAGCCGAGCGCCCCTGCCATGGCACCCTCGGGCCAGCCGGCGTTGAGAGAGCGGTGCTTGCCGGCGTCGCGCAACATCACCTTGACCGCTTGCCAGGGCTTGCCGCCGGGGGCGAAGGGGGCGCCCAGGCAGATGAACAGGCCCGATAGCCGGGCCGGAATCAGGTTCAACACATCGTCCAGCCGCGCCGCCGTCATGCCGAAGGCCCGGTATTTGGGCGTGCGGTGGCCGATCATGCTGTCCATGGTGTTGACGGCCTTGTAGATGAACAGGCCGGGGGCGCCGAACAGGACATAGAAGAAGACAGGGGCGACGACCCCGTCGCAGAAATTCTCGGCCGCGGATTCAATGGCGGCGCGGGCGACGCCGTGGCCGTCGAGCTGCTGCGGGTCGCGCCCGACGATGTGCGACACGGCCTCGCGGCCGGCCTCCAGATTGTCATCAAGCCCCCGCCGCACGGCGCGCACGTGGTCGTAAAGGCCCCGTTGCGCGATCAAGAGGACGATGCAGAACAGCTCGACGATCCAGCCCCAGGGATGGACGAAGGACAGCCAGGCCACGCCCAGTCCCAGGCCGCCGGTCAACGCAACCACGGCCAGCACGGCCACCGCGCCGCGCACGGCGCGGTCCATTTCCGGGCGTTTGTCGCGGTTCAGCTTGCGGTCGAGCCAATCGATCACGGCGCCCAGCAGCGCCACCGGATGCTTGGCGCGCTTGAACAGCCACGGCGTGTCGCCCAGATAGGCGTCAAGCAGCAGGGCAAGCAGCAGCAGAATCAGGGGGTCGAAGGCCGCCTTCCCCCCGTCGATGAGACCGATCAACAGCATGGCGCCGGCAGAATGGGGGGTGCTCCCCGTCGGGTCAATGGCGCTGCGTACAAAGGTATGGGCGGGCGTGGGGGCTGTATCGGTGTGATTTTAAGGGTAATGTAAGGGTCGATGATTAGGCTCCCGCGCGGACAAGCGGCGACATGGGCACGAGATAAGCAGGAACATGGCGGAACAGGCAAAACCGAAGGCACCCGGCGCGGCGCCGGCCAAGACAAAACCCAAAGGGAAGGGGAAGCCGAAGGCTGGCGGCAAGGCCAAGAAGGGCCTGCCGAAAAGCTTCTTCTGGGGCTTTATCCTCATCCTTGTCGTGCCGGCCGTGGCCCTTTTGGGCTGGTACGCCTACCAGGTGATGGGCCATGTCGCGAAGGACAGTCAGGAAGCGCTCGACGCCAGGGCCAAGGAACTGGCCAGCAAGGCCAACAAGTTTGCCCGTCGCGCCGCTAAGGAAGGCTTCAAGATCCAGGATTTCGATGCCTGCGCCCAGATCAAGGAGCAATACCGGATCCCGGCGGGCGTTGTGTACACGGAATTTACCCAGCGCCAATTGGTCGGCCTGTCCAAGTTCGCGTCAGACGAACAGGTGACCGAACGCTGCATTCAGTTCGCCAAGGCCGTCGCCAAGATGGAGACCTTATCCCATCACGCACGCCATGTTTATGTCTGCCAAAAGGCGCAGTTCAACGCCGATAAGTCCGGGCGCTACTTCCTGACGGCCGATGCCGAGGGTAAGGGCGTGGTTGAGAATTTAAGCGGCAGGGCAACCCTTCATCCGATCCAGGTGGGGGAATCGATCCTGCTGCGCGGATGGCAGATCTATAATCAGGGGGATGGTTGTGTGATCGTCGGCATGTCGAAATCGGGGACCTTCAGCTTCCGAGGCGGTGTGACAATTATCGAATAAACCTGCGTTCGGGCGCGCCGGGCGGCGCGCCTTGGGGGGCGAAGATGCAGGACGGATCAATTCTCGAACGGTTTCCGCCGTGGGGCATCATGGTCACCACGGATTTGCTGCTGGTCGCCGTGGCCTGTGCCGGGACCACGGCGGCGCTGCTGCGCTGGCGGGCGCTGCGACAGGCGAGGGCCACGCCGGGCGTCGGCCTGATCCTGGCCGGCCTGTGGTGCGGCGTGTCCCTGTACATTGCCGACCTTTACCTGATGGTCAGCCGGCCGGCCATCGAGGCGGCGATGCCGGCCATGACCGCTCTTCATCTGACCTACAGCTGGTATTTCAACGGACTGTCGGCGGTGTTGATCCTGGTCGGGCTGGTCATCACCGTGCTGCAGATGGTCCGCCAGACGGGCCTGGTCGCCCGACAGAAGGTAGCGCTCGAAGACAGTGAAAGCGTCCTGCGGTCGGTGTTCGAGAACGTCCCCGTCGGGCTGTTGATCAAGGACGAAAATCATATCGTCGAGCGGCCCAACCGCACTTATACGGATTGGTATGGCTTCGACATCGACACCATGGTCGGCCGCCGGTCGGATCAGATCGAGGATTTCCAATCGCCGGCCGAGGCGGTCGTCATGAACGAACAGGAACGCCATGTCCTGACCACCGG
>DNMS01000070.1:2921-3411 GCA_003488105.1 Rhodospirillaceae bacterium | reverse complement strand
CTGACCGAACAGGTCTCGGCCCAGCGCAAATTGGCGGAAAGCGAGGCCCGGTTCCGCGATTTCGCCGAGGTCGCGTCCGACTGGCTGTGGGAAATGGATGCGGACCTGCGGTTCAGTTATTTCTCCCGCCGCACGGGCGAAGTCATCGGCTTCGATCCCACGGTATACCTGGGCCGGCGGCGGGCGGATGTGGCCGGTGAGGACACGGACCAGGAGAAGTGGCGCCGTCATCTGGACGATCTGGAAAACCGCCGCCCGTTCCGCGATTTCGAATACCAGTTCAAGGACGGCAAGGGCAATCCGCGGTCGGCCCGGATCAGCGGCAAGCCGCTGTTCACCGAGGGCGGACAGTTCGCCGGTTACCGCGGCACCGGCACGGACGTGACCGAGGAACGCCGGGCTCAGCGGGCGCGCGACGCGGCGCTGCGCTCGGCCGAGGAGGCGAACCGCGCCAAGTCGGAATTCCTAGCCGCCATGAGCCACGAACTGC
>DNMS01000070.1:2345-2755 GCA_003488105.1 Rhodospirillaceae bacterium | reverse complement strand
CTGGCCAACGACTATTTCGGCGCACCCGAGGCGGCGAAGCGCCGCGAATATGCCGGCGACATCCACGCCAGCGCCAGCCATCTGCTTGATCTGGTCAACGATCTTCTCGACATTTCGGCGATCGAGGCGGGCCGCACGGCGCTTAGTCTGACGCGGGAACCGGTCGCCGGCATCATCGCCGACTGCGCCCAGACAATGACCGAGGTCATCCGCGCCAAGAGTATTGCCCTTGAGACCATGGTGCCGGGCGGCCTGCCGCCGATCCTCGCGGACCGTCGCGCGATCAAGCAGACGTTGCTGAACCTGTTGTCCAATGCGGCGAAGTTCACGGAACCGGGGGGCCGTATCGTCATAGCGGCGGAAAAGGGCCCGGGGATGGTGCGTGTCCGGGTGTCCGACACGGGCATCGG
>DNMS01000070.1:0-2089 GCA_003488105.1 Rhodospirillaceae bacterium | reverse complement strand
CGGGCATCGGCATCGCGCCCGACCGCTTAAGCGACATGATGGCGGCCTTCACCGGCGGCCCGGGATCACCCTATGTGGGGGATCCGCAGGCCCCCTATACGGTGGAAAAGGGCTGGGGTCTGGGGCTTGCCATTTCGCGGTCATTGGTGGAAATGCACGGCGGCACCATCGCCATCGACAGCCGCCTCGGCGAGGGTACGACGGTGACCGTCGACCTGCCCGAGTATCAGGCCCCCGCCGAGGCCGGCTGAATGTCCCTTTATCCCTTATTTTCCGGGGGCCCTTGCATCATTCCGCCCTCGGCGCTATAACCCGCGGCTCGACCGGGTGGCATGGCTTTGTAACGGGCATGCCTGGCCGCCCCGAAACGACTGTTGATCAAGACCTTGCGGCCTCCGCCATGGGCGGGGCCCACCAAAGAAAGGATGTCGAAATGCCCAAGCTGAAGACCAAGTCCAGCACCAAAGGACGGTTCCGGGTTACCGGGACCGGCAAGGTGCGCGGCAATTTCTCCTTCAAACGGCACAATCTGCGCAAGCGCTCCACCAAGATGAAGCGCAAGGCACGGGGCACGATGGTTCTGGACGCGACGAACGCGCGCCAGATCAAGTCCTACGCGCCTTATCTGTAACGCCGCGTCTTATTTGAATTAGGAGAGCTGGACAATGGCACGAGTCACTCGGGGCGTCACCGCGCACGCCCGTCACAAGAAAGTCATCGCCCGCGCCAAGGGTTACCGCGGCCGGAACAAGAACAACTTCCGCATCTCGCTGGAAAAGGTCGAAAAGGCGCTGCAATACGCCTACCGCGACCGCCGCGCCAAGAAGCGGAACTTCCGCCGCCTTTGGATCACCCGCATCAACGCGGGTGTGCGCGAGCACGGCATGACCTATTCCCAGTTCATGAACGGCCTGGATAAGGCCGGGATCGAACTGGACCGCAAGGTTCTGTCCGATATCGCGATCCGCGAACCGGAAGCCTTCAAGTCGCTGGTGGAACAGGCTCAGGCCGCCCTCGGCAACTAATCCCGATCCGGGACCCGGCGCCCGTCCTGATAAAGGGTGGGCGCCGGTTTCGGAAATCTGCCATCTGAACGACGAGGCGTGGCCATGGAGAGTGTCGACAAACTCCGTGAGGAGCTGCTTGCCGCCGTTGAGGCGGCGGGCGATCTGGACGCGCTTGAACAGGTGCGCGTGTCGGCGCTTGGCAAGAAGGGCCGCATCACCGATCAGATGAAGGGCCTGGGGGCGCTTGATGCCGACCGGCGGCGCGAGGCGGGCCAAGCCCTCAACGCCCTGAAGGACGCCGTCGCAGACGCCCTGGACGCCCGCAAGGCGGCCATGGAGGGCGCGGCGCTCGACGCCCGCCTGGGCGAGGAGCGCCTCGACGTCACCCTGCCGACCAGACCTGAGGACGCGGGGCGCATCCACCCGATCAGCCAGGTCATCGAGGAAATCGTCGCCATCCTGGGCGACATGGGCTTCGGCATCGCCGAGGGCCCGGACGTCGAGGACGACTGGCACAACTTCACCGCCCTCAACATCCCGGCCGACCATCCGGCCCGCCAGGACCACGACACCTTCTATCTGCCCGGGGCCGACGGCGCCGACGCGGGCCGCCTGGTCCTGCGCACCCATACCTCGCCGGTGCAGATCCGCACCATGCAGGCCGGCCCGCCGCCATATCGGGTGATCGTGCCGGGGCGCACCTACCGCTGCGATTACGACGCGACCCATTCACCGATGTTCCATCAGGTCGAAGCACTGCTGGTCGACGAGAAGACCCATATGGGCCACCTCAAGGGCTGCCTGATCGAATTCTGCCGCGCCTTCTTCGGCATCGACGATCTGCCCGTGCGCTTCCGGCCCAGCTACTTCCCCTTCACCGAGCCCTCGGCCGAGGTCGACATCGGCTGCACCCGCGAGGGCGGCGAGCTGAAGATCGGGCACGGTGGTGACTGGCTGGAAATCGGCGGTTCGGGCATGGTCAATCCCAACGTGCTGCGCAATTGCGGCATCGATCCCGAGAAATACCAGGGCTTCGCCTTCGGCATGGGCGTCGATCGCCTCGCCATGCTGAAATACGGCAT
>DNMS01000069.1:12950-13091 GCA_003488105.1 Rhodospirillaceae bacterium | reverse complement strand
CCAGGCGTTCCTCGGGCATCGTCGCGTTGTCGGCGACCAGGCGTTGAATCTGGTCGTTCAGGCGCTGGCGGATGGCGTCGGGCTGCGCACCCGCGACCTGGCCTGCCCGCGCTGTCAGGTCGGCGACCTGGTCGATCTGGC
>DNMS01000069.1:513-12784 GCA_003488105.1 Rhodospirillaceae bacterium | reverse complement strand
ATGGCCTCGAAGTCATCCTCCGCCATCATCTCGTCGATGGGCTCGATCACCCCACGCAGGCCCAGAATACCGTCGAGCGACGGCGGACGGGCGTCCGGCACCTCGTCCTTCAGACGCGCCATGCGGGCCGTCACCTGGGCCAGGAAATCGTCATTGATGCGGTAGGCACCGCCGCCCGTCTCACGCCGGGTCGACAGGTTGACGGACACGCTGCCGCGTTTGAACGTCGCATTGACCTTGGCGCGGACCAGGGGGTCCAGGGCCTCGAACCCCGGCGGCGGGCGAAACCGCAGGTCCAGGCCCTTGGCATTGACGCTGCGCACCTCCCAGACCCAGGTCAGGTCGTCCTGGCTGCCTTCGGCGCGGGCGAACCCGGTCATAGAACTAATGGCCAAAGTGCTTTCCTTTTCGGTCGTGGTGCCAAGGGCGGTGCGAAACTTATACCGAGCACACTCGCCGCCAACAAGCGGCGCAGGCTTCCCCTCCCCCCCGCCGGGGCCCTATAACCGATGGATGAGCCTCAGCCATCCCAAGTCCGTCCTGATTACCGGTGGGTCCAGCGGCCTCGGCCGCGCCCTGGCCCTGGCCTATGCCGGGCACGGCACGGCGATATACCTGTCCGGGCGCGATCAGGGGCGGCTTGATGCCGTGGCAGAGGAATGCCGCCAGCGGGGGGCCCGCGCCGAAAGCCGGGTCATCGACGTGACCAACGCCGATGCCATGGCCGGTTGGGTCAAGGAGGCCGACGGCAAAACGCCCTTGGACCTTGTCATCGCCAACGCGGGCATCACAAATTCGACCTCGGGCCTGGCCGACGGGCCCGAACGCACCCGGCGCATCCTCGCCGTCAACGTGGACGGCGTGGTCAACACCGTGCTGCCGGCCCTGGCCGCCATGGATGCCCGCGACAAGGGTCAGGTCGCCCTGATCGCCTCCATCGCCGGGTTCCGCGGCCTGCCCACGTCGTCGGCCTATTCCGCGTCCAAGGCCATGGTCAAGACCTGGGGCGAAGGGTTGCGGGGCGAAAGACTGAAAACCGGCGTGCGCGTCAATGTGGTCTGCCCCGGCTGGGTCGAAAGCCGCATCACCGACGCCAATAAATTCGACATGCCGTTCCTGATGGCGGCGGATAAGGCGGCCGCCATCATCCGGCGCGGTCTGGCCCGTGACGATGCCCGCATCGTCTTTCCCTGGCAGATGCATCTGGCGGTCTGGCTGTTGGCGGCCCTGCCGCCGGCCTGGACGGACCCGATCCTGAACCGCAAGCTTTCCGAACGGGAATGGTAGTGCTGACGGCAGCTTGACCGCTGCCCATACCTGCCGTTCCCTGCAATCAGACACCACGTCCTGTTCTGGGAGGAACATCTATGGATTTACAGATTGCGGGCAAACGCGCCCTCGTCACCGGCGGCAGCAAGGGCATCGGCAAGGCCGTCGCCGAGGTTCTGGCCGCAGAGGGCTGCGACCTGATCCTGGTCGCCCGCGACGCCCAGGCCCTTGAGGACACGGCCCAGGCAATCCGCGCCAAGAACCAAGTGAATGTCGAGACCATCGCCGCCGATCTGTCGAGTGATGCCGCGGTCAAATCCGTCGTCACCCAAGTGGGCGAGATCGATATTCTGGTCAATAACGCAGGCGCCATTCCGCCAGGCACCCTGGCCCAGGTCGACGACGCGACCTGGCGCAAAGCCTGGGATTTGAAGGTCTATGGCTTCATTTCCATGTGCCGGGAAATATATCCCGCCATGGCGGCGCGCAAGTCGGGGGTCATCGTCAACATCATCGGCCATGCGGGCGAAAGCCATCCCCCCGGCTACATCGCGGGGGCGGCGGGCAACGCGGCCCTGATGGGCTTCACCAAGGCCTTGGCTCATGGCGCCCACGCCGACGGCATCCGCGTGGTCGGCATCAACCCCGGGGCGATCCTGACGGAACGCGCGATCATGCTGGCCCGGGCCAAGGCCGAGGAACAGTTCGGCGACGCTGAGCGCTGGCCCGAGTTGCACAAATCCCTGCCCTTCGGCCGCGCCGGTCTGCCGGAAGAGGTCGCCCATACCGCCGCTTTCTTCGCCAGCCCGCTGTCCGCCTATACCTCGGGCACCATCCTGACCATCAACGGCGGCAAGGAATAGATCATCGAAATGGTGGGCAACCGCCGCAGACCGAAATAGTATTCCGCACCGACAAAAAAGGAGCCGTCATGATCCACGAACTGAGAATTTATCACTGCGTTCCCGGGCGCCTGCCCGCGTTGTTGAAGCGTTTCGACACCATCACCTTGGCGATCTGGGAGCGCCACGGAATTCGTCAGGCGGGATTTTGGACGACGGAAATCGGCCCCTCCAATCAGGACCTGTATTACCTGCTGGAATGGGAGTCCCTGGCCGAGCGCGATGAAAAATGGACCGCTTTCCAAAGCGACCCGGAGTGGATCGCCAAACGGGCCGAAACGGAAAAAGACGGCGCCATCGTCGCGACCCTGGAAAACGTCATCCTGAAGCCGACGGCCTTTTCAAAGGTCAAGTAAGCCCCATTTCGGGCCAGGCCCCTCACTTCCCGTTGCGCTGAATCTTCCGCCATTTGGCGACGTTGCGGTTGTGCTCCACAAGCGTTTCCGCGAAGGCGTGGCCACCCGTGCCGTCGGCGACGAAGTAGTAATCCTTGGTCGTCTGCGGATGTAGCACGGCATTGATCGCAGCCAGGCCGGGGTTGGCGATCGGCGTCGGCGGCAGACCTTGGACGGCATAGGTGTTCCAGGGCGTCGGCGCGTCCAAATCGGCGCGGGTCAGGTCGCGCCCCAAGGGCACCTTTCCTTGCGTCAGGCCGTAGATCACCGTCGGGTCGGATTGAAGTTTCATGCCCTTACGCAGGCGATTGAGGAACACGCCCGCGACCCGCGCGCGTTCGGCCTTAACGCCCGTTTCCTTTTCGACAATGGAGGCAAGCACCAGGGCCTCTGCCGGACTGTTCAACGGCAGGCCCTCGTCGCGCCCGGCCCAGGCCTTGGCCAGGGCCGTATCCATGGCCTGTTCCATGCGGCGCACGGCCTGAACCTTGGTGTCGTAATAGGCGTAGTGATAGGTCTCGGGCAACAGGCGGCCCTCATCCGGTGGCGCCGGCAGGGGGCCCATCAACCCTTCGGCCTTGGCGACAATCTCAAGAGCCTCCGGCACGGTCAGCCCTTCGGGAATGGTGAACGTGCGGGCCACCGTCTCCCCCCTGGTCAGCACGTCGAGCACCCCGGTCACGCTGGCCCGGGCCGGGATGCGGAATTCACCGGATTTCAGGGCACGGTCGGCCCCGCCCAGGCGGCCCGCCAAACGAAATAGCAGGTCCGAGCGGACGATGCCCCGCTGCACCAGTATTTTTGAAATGGCCTGGATAGGACTGCCCGGCGAAATCAGCACGATTTCGTCCGCCGCATGGGGCCCATCACGGGAAATCTGTTTGCTGAACCACAACCAGCCGCCGCCCGCCGTCACCGCCGCGAGCACGCAAAGAACCAGAACGGTGAGGAAAAGCCGACGGATCATGCCGCGACTTTAAATCAGTCGTAGGCTTTGAACACCAGAGAAGCGTTCGTGCCGCCGAAACCGAAGGAGTTGGAGAGGGCCGCCCGGACCTTGCGTTCCTTGGGCTTGTGCGGCACCAGATCAACACCGATGCAGGCCTCGGACGGATTATCCAGGTTAAGGGTCGGCGGCACGATGCTGTTCTTCATGGCGAGGATCGAATAGATCGCCTCGACCGCACCGGCGGCGCCAAGCAGATGACCGACAGCGGACTTGGTCGACGACATGGAAATGCCCTTGATGGCATCACCGAACACACGTTTGATGGCGCCCAATTCGATCTCGTCGCCGAGCGGCGTCGAGGTGCCGTGAGCGTTCACATAATCGATGTCTTCCGGGTTCATACCGGCCCGCTTCAGGGCCGCCTGCATGCAACGGAAGGCACCGTCGCCGTCTTCCGCCGGGGCGGTGATGTGATGGGCATCGCCCGACATCCCGTAACCGACGATCTCGGCGTAAATCTTGGCGCCGCGCTTCTTGGCGTGCTCCAGCTCCTCGAGCACGACAACACCGGCGCCGTCCCCCATGACGAAGCCGTCGCGGCCCTGATCCCAGGGACGGGACGCCTTTTCCGGGGTCTCGTTGTAGCCCGTCGAAAGGGCCCGCGCGGCGCAGAACCCGGCGACGCCCAAGGGGCAGATCGCGGCCTCGGCCCCGCCGGCAACCATCACGTCGGCATCTTCCCACATGATCAGGCGGGCGGCGTCGCCGATGGCGTGCGCCCCGGTCGAGCAGGCCGTGACCACCGCGTGGTTCGGGCCCTTGAGCCCATAGCGGATGGAAACATGGCCGGACACCAGATTGATCAGGCTTGCCGGGATGAAGAACGGGCTGAGACGGCGGGCGCGGCCTTCGTGCACGGTGATGGCGCCGCCCGCGATTTCCGGCAGGCCACCAATGCCCGAACCGATCAGGACGCCGGTTTTCCAGCGGTCCTCATCGGCTTCCGGCTTCCAGCCCGAATCCTCGATCGCCTGAATGGCGGCGGCCATGCCGTAAATGATGAACGTATCCATCCGGCGCTGGTCTTTGGTCGGGACCCAGGCCTCGGCATTGAAGGTGCCGTCGGCCCCGTCGCCCAAGGGCACGGTACCGCCGATCTTGGCCGGCAGGTCGTATTCTTCGTAGCCTTCGAGCTTACGAATCCCGGATTGCCCGGCAAGCAGGCGCGACCAATTAAGATCGACACCCGTGCCGAGGGAATTGACGATACCCAATCCGGTTACGACGACACGTCTCATTTTCGCTTATCTCACCCGGCCGCACGAACGCCCGGACCCCCGAAGGGGGCGGGCGCAGGTGGGACGAAATCGAGCAGAGGATTATTGCTGCGATTCGATGAAGTCGATGGCGTCCTTGATGGTCAGGATCTTCTCGGCGGCGTCATCGGGAATCTCGATGCCGAACTCTTCCTCGAATGCCATGACCAGCTCCACCGTGTCGAGGCTGTCCGCGCCCAGATCGTCGATAAAGCTCGCGTTTTCAACAACTTTGGCTTCATCCACACCGAGGTGGTCATGGACGATCTTCTTTACGCGTTCAGCAACATCACTCATATCGATTCCCCTGTTGATTCCCTATTGATGGATCAGGAAATAAAGGTTGAAATTCTGACGGTGGCGGCGGGATTTCGGGGGTCCCGGACCAAGTTCGCCCGCTTCCTATCACATATCGAACGCGTTTGACCAGCCACCTCTACATACCATCGTTCACGCCCCCGCGAGGGCTGGAATTTTGGCCTAGATCATGGCCATACCGCCGTTGACGTGGATTGTCTGGCCCGTCACGTAGGCGGCTTCGTCGCTCGACAGGTAAAGCGCCGCGGCGGCGATCTCTTCCGACGTGCCCATGCGGCCAGCCGGAATGGCGCCCATGATAGCCTCTTTCTGGGCATCGGTCAGGTCATCGGTCATGGCCGTCTGGATGAAGCCGGGGGCGATGCAGTTGACCGTGATGCCGCGCGCCGCCACTTCCTGGGCAAGCGACTTGGACATGCCGATCATCCCCGCCTTGGACGCGGCGTAATTGACCTGCCCCGCGTTGCCGGTGACCCCGACGATCGACGTGATGCCGACGATCCGGCCCAGGCGCTTCTTCATCATCCCACGCAGAACCGCCCGTGACAGGCGGAAGGCGGCGGTCAGGTTGACGTCGATGACCGCCTGCCAGTCCTCGTCCTTCATGCGCATCATCAAAGTGTCGCGGGTCAGGCCGGCGTTGTTGATCAGGATATCGATGCCGCCCATGGCCGATTCGGCGTCGGCGACCAGCTTGTCCGTGCCCTCGGCAGACGACAGGTCGGCAGGCAGGACATGGGCGCGGTCACCCAGTTCCTTGGCCAAGGGTTCTAGCGCATCAACCCGGCGGCCCGACAGGCCGACCGTGGCGCCGGCGCCATGCAGGGCGCGGGCGATAGCCCCACCGATGCCGCCCGAGGCCCCGGTGACCAGGGCGGTTTTTCCCGTAAGATCGAACATGGCGGTTTCCTCTACCTCTTCAGTTATACAGCCCGGCCCGCGTCACAGCGAGGCCAGGAACGCCTCGACCTCGTCCGGCGTGCCGACGTTGACGACGCTGATCTCACGGTCGATGCGGCGGGCCAGACCGGCCAGGATCTTGCCCGAACCGATTTCAACCAGGGTATCGATGCCTTGGGCCTTCAACTGCGTGACGCATTCGCGCCAGCGCACCATACCGGTCACCTGTTCGACCAGAAGGCGCTTGATCTCGCCCGGGTCCTCGACCGGGGCGGCGGTGACATTGGCCATCACCGGCACGGCCGGGGCGTTGATCGGCACCGCCCCCAGGGCGTCGTCCATGGCATCTGCGGCGGGCTGCATCAGGGCGCAATGGAAGGGGGCGGACACGGGCAGCAGGACAGCGCGCTTGGCCCCCGCTTCCTTGGCCAACTCGCAGGCCCGCTCGACCGCGGCGGTGGAGCCGGAAATCACGATCTGGCCCGGCGCGTTATCGTTGCCGGCTTGGCAGACCTCGCCCTCCTTGGCGCCGGGGGCGGCCATGGCATCGGTGCAGACCTTTTCGACCGCATCCATTTCCAGCCCCATAAGCGCCGCCATGGCGCCCTGGCCCACGGGCACGGCTTTCTGCATTTCCGTGCCGCGCGTTTTAAGGAGCCGTGCCGTATCGGCCAGCGAAAACGTCCCGGCGGCGGCGAGCGCCGAATATTCGCCGAGCGAATGGCCGGCGACGAAACCGGCCTGCGCCTTCAGGTCGAACCCGCCTTCGGATTTCAGCACGGCGAGAACCGCCAGGCTCGCGGTCATGATCGCGGGCTGGGCGTTGGCCGTCAGGGTCAACTCGTCCTCCGGCCCTTCGAACATGATCTTGGAAAGCTTTTGTTTGAGGGTTTCGTCCACTTCCTGGTGGACCTCGCGGGCGGCGGCGAAGGCATCATGGATGTCCTTGCCCATGCCCACGGTCTGGGACCCCTGCCCCGGAAAAATCAGTGCGCGTGCCATGAAAGCGACTGTGCTCCCTTCGTTGAAATGGGGCGAGAGGTATTGCCGCCCCGCCCCCGGCCTGTCAAGGGCACACCGACGCACCCCCATTCCCGCTGCGGCTTCGCCACCGCCCGCGGCTTTAAAATATTGAAATTACTGAATTAAGATATCAGATGCTCTGAAATGCACCAATCGATAAGGAGCCCCCGGACGTGAGTGACGAAGCCAAGGAAACCAAGAGTTACGATGTCGAGGACGCTCGGGTGAGGATTTCTGTCATATGTGGAAAAGCGATCTATTTCGTCGTCGCATTGATTCTGCTGGGCATCTCAATCGGCATTGTCGGCTACGGCATTGCCGAAATCTGGAAAGCGTTCCGCGCCGGCACCGGCATCATCACGCCCCTGCTGGACGGTGTCGCCCTGTCGGTTCTGGGGCTGGCGGTCATCGACGTGTCGAAGTACCTGCTGGACGAAGAGGTGTTCCGCAACCGGGAACTGGGCGCCGCATCGGAAGCCCGGGCGACGCTGACAAAGTTCTTCACCATCATCACCATCGCCATCAGCCTGGAGGCCATCGTGCTGATCTTCGGCTCGATCAAGGACAACGATATTCAGCGCCTGATTTATCCGGTGTACCTGCTGTTGACCGCCGTCGTCATCACCTTGGGCCTCGGTCTGTTCCAATGGCTCAACGCAAAGGCGGCGCAACTGACGGAAAAGAGGGGCTGACCCCTCCCTTCACCGACGCCTAAATCCAAGAATTCTGCGCGCTTGCGCCGGTTCCGGGAATGTGTATAGTGCGCCGCCTCGGGGCAAATTCCCCGACCTCCTTGTCGGTCAGGAAACTCTGATGACCGGCTATGTCCCCAATGTGGGGGCTGAGACAAGCCAAAGGGAGCTTATATGCCTTATTACGAAAGCGTGTTCATCGCGCGCCCCGACATTTCGACCACTCAGGTCGACGGTCTGGTCGAAACCTTCGAAAAAGCCATCGCCGGCGGCGGCGGCAGCATCCAGAAGAAAGAATACTGGGGGCTGCGCAACCTCTCCTACCGGATCAAGAAGAACCGCAAGGGCCACTACATGCTCATGAACATCGACGCGCCGGCCGATGCCGTCGCCGAGATGGAGCGCCAGATGCGGATCAACGAAGACGTCATGCGTCATATGACCCTGCGCGTCGACGAACTTGAAGAAGGTCCGTCCGTGATCATCCAGAACAAGGACCGCGGCGACGAACGTCCGCGCCGGGGCCCGCGCCCTGACCGTGGCGACCGTCCTGACCGGGGCGACCGCCCCGACCGTGGCCCGCGCCCTGATTTTGATGGTGGCGACTCCGGTCGCAATCGCGACAAAGGAGACGACGCATGAGTGAAGAAACCGGAAAGCCGGCCGGCCGTAGCGCCCGCCCGGTCTTCAATCGGCGCCGTAAAAGCTGCCCGTTCGCCGGGCCGAACGGTCCGAAGATCGATTACAAGGACACGCGCCTGCTGGGCCGCTTTATTTCCGAACGCGGAAAGATCGTCCCCTCGCGCATCACCGCCGTTTCCAACAAGAAACAGCGTGAACTTGCCAAAGCCATCAAACAAGCCCGCTTCCTTGCCTTGCTTCCCTACGTGGTGAAGTAACTGCTAACCGTGCCCCGCGGAAACGGGGCACGGAACAGGGATACTTAAGCCGATGCCGAAATCGTTTCTGATCGCCATCTGTGCAGGTCTTTTAAGCCTGGTGGCGGCCATGCCGGCCCTGAACGGCGCCCCCGGTGGGCTGTTGCTGTTCTATGTTGCCGCCCTGCCCATCTATATGGCCGGTTTCGCCTTCGGCGCGACGGCGGGCACGGTTGCGACGCTCAGCGGTTTCGTCGCGGCGACGGCTTTGGGCGGCGTGCTGGTGGCCGGGGTATTCGCCCTGGTCCACCTGCTGCCGGCCTGGACCGTGATCCGGCAAGCCATGCTTCAGCGCACGGCACCCGACGGCCATACGGAATGGATGGCCCCGGGTCCGATCGTCGCCGGCCTGTCCGGCATGGCGGCGACGATGATGCTTCTGGCGGGTCTGGTATTCTACGCCAATGGCACGGGCCTCAGCACCATCGTTACCGACCGTCTGACCGACGTTCTGGCGGCCGTGTCGCCAAATACGCCGCAGGCGGCCCGTGACGAAATGGTGGCGCTTTACGGCCCGCTTCTACCGGCATCCCTGGGATCAAGTTGGGTCATCATGGCCCTGGTCAGCGCCGCCGTGGCGCAGGCCTTCCTGGCCCGGATGGGGCGCAATCTGCGTCCGACCCCGCGGTATGCCAACATGGTTCTGCCGGAATGGATTTCCTGGGCCATGGTGGGGGCGGCCCTGGTGTCCCTGGTCGCAGGCGGCGAGGTTCAGTTCCTCGCCCGCAACCTGACCTTGGCCTTGGCCGTGCCGTTCTTCCTGTTGGGCCTCGCCGTCATCCATCACTGGGCGCGGCGAGTCCGGAACGGGACGTTGGCCCTGGTGGCTGTCTACTTTCTAATTTTCGTTGTCGGCTGGGCCGGTCTTCTTGTGACCGCCGCAGTCGGCGTTCTGGAACAATGGGGCGGCATCCGCCATCGGTTGACCGGCCCCGCAGGCGGCACCTCGCCGCATGATGATTAATTAGGAGAGATCGCAATGGACGTGATCCTGTTGGAACGTATCGAGAAATTGGGCCAGATGGGCGACGTGGTTAAGGTCAAGGCTGGCTTTGCCCGCAATTACCTACTGCCCCAGAAGAAGGCCCTGCGCGCGACCGAAGACAACAAGCGCGTGTTTGAGGCCCAGAAGGCGCAGCTTGAAGCCCAGAACCTGGAAAACCGCAAGGAAGCGGAAGCCGTCTCGACCAAGATGGACGGCGAAAAGGTCGTCCTGATCCGTCAAGCCGGCGAGGCCGGGCAGTTGTACGGTTCGGTCAACGCCCGCGACGTCGCCGAGGCTCTGGAAGCCGCCGGCTTCACCGTCGCCCGCCACCAGGTCGAACTGGCCCGCCCGATCAAGACTCTGGGCCTGCATGACGTGATCGTGCGCCTGCACCCGGAAGTCACGGTGACCATCACCGCCAACGTCGCCCGCACGCCGGACGAGGCCCAGGTCCAGTCCGACACCGGCATGGCCCTTGTTGGCGATGACGCCAAGGAAGCCGCTGACATCGCGGCCGAGGCTGCCGAAGCCGTCGCCGCCCAGGCCGACGCCGTGTTCGAGGAAGACGTCGCCGGTGAGGCCGTCGCCGAAGCCGCCGAAGACGCCGCCGATGAGGCCGAAGCCGCCGCCAAGAAAAAGGCCGATGCCGAGGCCCGCGCCGTGGCCGCAGCTGCCGCCGCGGAAGCCGCCGCGGCCGCCGAAGCCGCTGAGGCCGATGGCGATGATGCCGACAAGGCCGACGAAGACAAGTAAGCCTTCCCGCCCATCCGCGGAACAGGTGAAAGAAGGCGGTCCCACCGGGACCGCCTTTTTCGTGTCCGGACACCGTGGATTACGGCGGATTGACACCGCCGATAATTTTTAGAACAATTATAAAGTCCCACGGTTGCTTTTGCGTTTCAGGGAAACGCTCAGGGGTAAGAACTGGCATTCCTGCCCCGGGGGGAGGTGGAAATGTTATTTGCGCATGTTCTTCGCCATATCGTCCAGACCGGCAGACTGACCGCCTTCGACGCCCACGGACATGAACACGTCTTTTCCGGTTCACCCGGCGCCAACCTGACCATCCGGTTTCACGACCCGTCGCTCCATTGGAAACTGTTCTTCAACCCGGGCCTGTACCTGGGCGAGGCCTATATGGACGGCACCTTCACGGTCGAGGACGGCACGATCTTCGATTTCCTGGATTTCATCACCGCCAACATGGACAGCAGCGGCGAACACCCGATGATGGCCTGGGTCGCCGCCGCCGACACCCTGTTCCGCCGTATTCAGCAATACAATCCGGCGTCGCGGGCACGGAAGAACGTGGCACATCATTACGACCTCAACGGGCGGCTGTACGAGCTGTTCCTTGACCGAGACCGGCAGTATTCCTGTGCCTATTTCCAGACGCCGCATGACAGCCTGGACACCGCGCAGTTGAACAAGAAGCGTCATCTGGCGGCCAAGCTGATGATCGAGCCCGGTATGAAGGTTCTGGACATCGGTTGCGGTTGGGGGGGGCTGGGCATCTATCTGGCCGGTGAACTGGGGGCCCAGGTTACGGGCCTGACCCTGTCGACGGAGCAACTCGGCGTGGCCCGGGAACGCGCCGCCAAGGCAGGACTGTCCGACCGGGTCGAATTCCACCTGCGCGACTACCGGGAACAGACGGGCACCTTCGACCGCATTGTATCCGTCGGCATGTTCGAACACGTCGGAATCACCCATTTCCAGGAATACTTCAACACCGTTAAGTCCCTGTTGACCGAGGACGGCGTGGCCCTGATCCACACCATCGGGCGATCGGAGGTTCCGCGCGCGACCAACCCCTGGATTCGCAAATACATCTTCCCCGGCGGCTATGTTCCGGCCCTGTCCGAGGTCATGCGCAGCGTCGAACAGACACGCCTGATCACCACGGACGTGGAAATCCTGCGCCTGCATTATGCCGAAACCCTGAAACACTGGCGCCACCGCTTCCGCAAGCGGCGCGACGACGCCAAAGCGCTTTATGACGAGCGCTTCTGCCGCATGTGGGAATACTATCTGGCGGCCAGCGAATGTTCGTTCCGAAATATGGACAGTGTGGTGTTCCAGATTCAGCTGACGAAGAAGCGCGACGTGCTGCCGCTAACCCGCGACTACATCACCGAATGGGAGAAACGGGCGAATCGCCGGCAAAAGGCATCGACCCGCGACGGTGCCGCCGCCTGACGCCATAAGGCCAAAGGCTGCGCCTGCCCCGGCGTTCAGCCCGCCGCCTTGAATTTATCCACAATCTATCCTCATACTCACATTCCTACCGTCGGGTATGGAATTGATCCCCGGTGAAGCACTTATCCCCACACCCGCCCCTACCTCGCCGGTGCGGCATTCGGTAATCAGTAACCCATGAACACGACCCTCACCGATCCCCCCGAAGACGCCCTGTCGCACGCCGAAGACCCGTATCACGACGATGCCCCCCATCACGGCGACCCGGGTGGCGGTCACGGCCACGGCGCGGCGTCGGGATTCCGGTCGATGCCGCACAACCTGGATGCGGAGAAGGCGCTGCTCGGCGCCCTTCTGGTCAACAACCGGGCGTATGAACAGGTCG
>DNMS01000069.1:0-325 GCA_003488105.1 Rhodospirillaceae bacterium | reverse complement strand
ACCGGGCGTATGAACAGGTCGCCGAATTCCTCAAGCCCGAACACTTCGCCGTCGAGCAGCACGCCAAGGTGTATCAAGCGGCGGAGAAGCTCATCGACCACGGACAGATCGCCGACCCGGTGACCCTGAAACGGTTTTTCGAGAACGAAAATTCTCTGTCGGAAATCGGCGGCCCGGCCTATCTCACCGACCTGGCCGCCAGCGCCGTCACCGTCATCAACGCCCGCGAATACGGGCGCATCGTCTATGACCTGTACCTGCGACGCGAACTGATCAACCTGGGTGAGGACGTGGTCAACGGCGCCTACGGCGGCGAGGTCGACGA
>DNMS01000345.1:7877-14822 GCA_003488105.1 Rhodospirillaceae bacterium | reverse complement strand
GTGCCGTCCCGCAGAACATCCCGCCATCGACTTCCCCAGGACTCCGCACAGCACCATGCCAGAACCCCAAATTCTCGCCCTCGTCGGTGTCATTTTCCTGGTCGCGGGCGGCGTGAAGGGTGTCGTCGGCGTCGGCCTGCCGACCGTCGCCATGGGCCTGATGACCGCCGTCATCGGTCTGCACGAAGCGGTGCAGTTGGTCGTCGTTCCGGCCCTGGTAACCAATATCTGGCAGGGCGCCATTGGCGGCAATTTCATCGTTCTGATCCGCCGCCTGTGGCCGCTGTTGACGGCGGCCTGCGTCGGCACCTGGTTTGGTGCGTCCTTGCTGGTGATCGTCGATGCCGATCTGCTGTCGGGCTCTTTGGGGATTCTACTCGCCGCCTATTCACTGTATTCCCTGATGACGCCACAGATCCCGCCGCCCGGGCGTTGGGAAAAGCCGCTGGCCCCCCTTATCGGCTTTCTGGCCGGCGTGGCGACGGGCAGCGTGGCCTCGTTCACCATGCCGGGCGCGCTCTATCTTCAGGCACTCGGCCTGACCCGTGATGAGCTGGTCCAGGCCATGGGCATCGCCTTCACCATCGCAACGGCGGCCCAGGCCGTCAGCCTGACCGGCCACGGCATCATGACCACGGAATTGGGCCTGACCTCGGCCGCCGCCCTGATCCCAGCGGCCGCGGGCATGGCCGGCGGACAGATGATCCGCCGACGCATTCCCGCGGAAACATTCCGCCGGGTGTTCTTTTTCGGGCTGTTGCTGCTGGGGGCTTATCTGGCCTTGCGAGCCTTCGCCTGACGGCGGCGAATTACGGCGCCAAACTGCCGGACAAATAATGCCGGCTCGTTATCCACCCTTTTCTAACATTTAACTTCCCGGATCACGAAGGACTGTGGCACTCTTGTATGCAAGAGGATCCGGGGGCTTGGACGCTGGCGTGTGGGGACGCGCCGTTTGGAGATCTAACATGGATAAAATCCGCTTTTCTGACGACTTCATCCGTCTTCCCGCGGCGGCAGCCGTCGCCTTTCTGATCGGCATGGGCGCCACCCACGCCGCCGAGCCCACGAAGGAACAGGCCAATACCCCGCCCGCGGAAATCAAGATGCAGTTCCATGCGCCCGAGGCCGAGGCCAAGGACGACGATCCGCTGGAATCCCTCAACCGCGTGACCTCGGAATTCAACAACCTGTTCCGCGGCCTGATCCTTGATCCCCTGATCTCGGGCTACAAGGCCGTAACACCCGACGGCATGCAGGAAGCCATTGCCAACGCCGCCAGCAACCTGGCGGAACCGGTTACCGCCGTGTCCTCGTTCCTACAGGGCGACACGGACAATGCCGGCAACGCAACCAAACGCTTTCTGGTCAATTCGACCATCGGCGTCGGCGGCCTGAGCGATCCGGCCACGGACATGGGCTTGCAGTCGCGGCCCGAGGATCTAGGACAGGCCTTTGGTGCCGGCGGCATGGCGCCGGGCCCGCACATCGTCCTGCCGATCCTGGGCCCCAGCAACCTGCGCGATGCCACGGGCGACATCCTGACGTCGATCGCCAATCCTTTGCCGCTCGTCGGCAAGGCGGCCCAGGGCACGGTGAATTATTCGGAAAACCAGGATGCGATCAAGGCGGCGACCGCCAATTCGCTTGACCCCTACACGACCGAAAAGGCGCTGTACGAACAGCACCGCCAGTGGGAGGTTTCCAACGGCACCGTCAGCGCGCCGGCCGACGGCCCGACCCTGGCCGATGAAAGCCCGTCGCTCGCCACCAAGCCCACGCAGTAAAACCGAAACGCCCTCCGGTCGGTCAGACCGGGACATGCCCGATGCTGCCGCCGCCGCAGACGTATAATGTCTGCCCGGTAATGTAGGATGCCGCCGGCGACAGCAGAAACGCGATCGGTCCCGCAATCTCTTCCGGCGCGCCGACCCGGCTCAGCGGTATGGACGCGAGAACATCCGCGAGTTCCTTTGATCCGTCCGGGTGATTTCCCTTGAACAACTTGGTCGCGACGGGGCCGGGCGCGATGCAGTTGACGGTGATGCCGTCATGGGCCAGGTCCAGGGCCCAGCTTCGCGTCAGCCCGACCAATGCCGCCTTGGTCGCCACATAAGGCGTGCGCACGGCGCGGCCGACGACGACCCGGCTGGCGATATTCACGATCCGGCCATTACCGTCCGCCGCCCGTAACCGGGGCAGCATGATCTGCGTGATTTGCACCAAGGCGCGCAGGTTGACGTCGTAATGGGCGTCCATGTCCTCCAGCGTGACCGTGTCGATGGAACGGGCCTGGGATATGCCGGCGTTGTTGACCAGGCCGGTGACGGCGTGACGCTCGGCGATTTCCGCGCCGACGGCTGCCAGGTTTGCGGAATCGGCGAAATCCACTTCGTAAAATGTTCCAGGGAAGTTTTCCGGCGCGGTCCGGCCGGTCCCCACGACCTCATGCCCCTGATCGGCCAGCAGTTGGGCGGTGGCCAGGCCGATGCCCCGGTTCGCCCCGGTGACGACTGTCGTCGCGTTCATTGATGTTCTCCCATAATCGTACCGCATAGCAGTACAGTGTGCCGCATATTGACACAGCAATTTGATATGAAGTTTAATCCCGGAATGCAAACAAGAGTTCGATAAACGGACTCACCCTTGGGGATTGGAAACTTCTGTGAGCGACAGCTCGGACCCGGGCGCCGGCAAGGACCGCGCCTTCGTGAACGGACTGGCGCGGGGCCTTAGGGTCCTGGCGTCGTTCTCTCCGGAACATAACCGGATGAGCCTTGGCGACCTGGCCAAGGCCACGGGCCTGCCGAAATCGACGATCGCCCGTCTGGTCCATACCCTGGTCGAAACCGGCTATGTTTTCGTTTGTCCCGATTCCGGCCGCTACAGCCTGCATCCCAAGGTGTTGACCCTGGGCTATCCGGTCATGGCGTCGATGGATAAGCGCCTTGTCGCCCTGCCCATGATGCAGGAACTGGCCGATTATTCGCGCGGCACGGTGTCGCTCGGCATCCGCGACGGGCTGTCCATGATCCTGATCGAACGTTCACGCGACCGCACGGTGCGGGCCCTGCCGCTCGACATCGGCTCGCGCATTCCCATGGAGACCACATCCATGGGCCAAGCCTATTTCGCCGCGGCGGGCACGGCGGAACAGGCCGCCATCCTGGAACAGTTCAAGACTCACGATCCGTCCCGGTTCAAGGACGTGGAACGAACCTTGCGCGCCGCCGAAAAGGAATACGCGGACAAAGGCTATTGCACAGCCGTCGGCATCTGGGAAGACGACGTGAATGCCGTCGGCGTCGCCGTCATGCTGTCGAACGACGTTCTGGCGGCCTTCAACTGCGGCGGCCCGTCATCGCGCATCACCGAGGACTCCCTGCCGGACCTGGGCGGCCGGCTTGCCGATCTGGCACAGCATTTCCAAACCGCCGACTGGGTCGGGCAATTGCCGCCCCGGCCCTATCGCGGTGTACAGCCCACCTAAGCAACCCGAACCACAAAACCACCACCAGGAGGAAACAACACATGCGTGACGTTGGACGACGAGATTTCATCAAAATGGGAACCGGCCTGGCCTTAAGCTCGGCCCTGGTTCTGCCCGCGGCCCTGGCCCGCAAGGCCCATGCGGCGGCGGCCACGCCTGAATACCTGACCATGGTCGGCGGCGGTCAGGGCGGTGCCTGGTATCTGGGCGCTGCCGCCATCGCGGAGCTGAGCAAAAAGGTCTGGCCCGGCGTTGCAACCACCGTCACCCCGGGCGGCGGCATTTCCAACCTGAAAGGCGTCGGCGCCAAGAAGATCGAAGTCGGCTTCGCCTTCGCCATGGACGTCACCGCCGCCTACAAGGGCATGCTCAAGTTCGAAGGCAAGCCGGTTCAGAACCTGCGCGCCCTGATGTCGACCAACGGCGCCTACCTGTCGACGGTCGCCAAACCGGACATCAAAAGCTATGCCGACCTGGCCGGCAAAAGTTCCGCCCCCGGGCGCGCCGGCATGACGGGCCTGGCCAGTTTCGAGCGCATCGTCAACCAGATGGGCGTCGCCAAGGACGTGAAGATCGTCAACACCGGTTACGGCGAAATGTCCGCCCTATTCCAGGACAACGTGGTGCAGTCCGCCACCGTCATCGGCTCCATCCCCCATCCGGTGGTCGATGAAATCCTGTCCGTGTCCGAGGGCCATCTGCTGCCCGTCGACGACGCCGTCGCCGACGCCCTGGGCAAGGCCTTCAATTACGAGAAGGTCACCATTCCGGCCGGGACCTTCAAGGGTCAGGACAAGGACGTTCCGACCATCGGTTCCGTCACCCAGGTGACGACCTATGCCGAAATGCCCGACGAATGGGCCTACAACATCGTCAAGACGACCTGGGAAAACCGCAAGCGGATGGTTCAGGCGCACAAGGCCTACGGCGAATTCGGTGAAGAGATCGCCGTCAAGGGCGTGCGCATTCCGTTCCATCCGGGTGCCGCCCAGTATTGGAAGGAAATCGGCCTGCTGAAGTAAGCAGCCACCCACTCCTTTCCCGTCAACCTGATCCCGCCTCCGCCTCCCCGCCTAACTGGCGGAGGCGGGCGTTAGGAAAATGCGAAAACCGATGCAAGAACACACATCTCCGTCAAATTCCCCGGTCAACGAATTCACCGCCGCGCGCCAGTTTTTTGCCGGCACGGGCCGCAAGTGGTGGCAGGTTCTCGCGATCCTGACCGTGGCAATCGGCACCTTTGCCAGCCTGTACCATTTGTACGTTCCCATCGTCGGGGCCTATGACACCTTTATCCTGCGCCCACTGCACCTGTTGCTGATCAGCCTTGTCGGCCTGCTTTCCTTCAGCATTCGCGGCGGCAAACGGGATTTCTCCAAGCCCGATTGGACCTGGGCGATTGATTTCGTGCTGGGCGTCGCCCTGACACTGTCCCTGGCCCATATCCTCATGGACCCGACCGGGCTGGAAGAACGCTTCGCCTATTCGGAAGCGACGACGCTGGACACCGTTGCCGCCGTCGCGCTGGTAGCACTGGTGGTTGAACTGGCCCGGCGCTGCATCGGTCTGCCGATCGCCATTCTGATCGTCATCATCCTGGCCTACGGTATCTGGGGCGGTGACAGCTTTTCCATTTTCCGCCATCGGCCGATCCCGACGACCGAGGTGTTTCAGGGTCTGTACATGACGACCTTCGGCATCTTCGGCAGCCCAGTGGCCGCCATGGCGACCTATGTGTTCCTGTTCATCATCTTCGGCGCCTATATCGAAAAATGTAAAACCGGCATGCTGATCCAGCGGGTCGGCCTGAAGGCCACCGGCAAATCCCCCGGCGGGCCGGCCAAGGTCGCCGTCGTCACCAGCGCGTCGTTCGGCACCATTTCCGGCAGCGCCCTGGCCAACGTCATGGCGACGGGGGCGGTGACCATCCCGCTGATGAAACGCATTGGATTCCGCAAGGAAGACGCCGGCGGCATCGAAGCCGCCGCGTCGTCGGGCGGACAATTAACCCCGCCGATCATGGGCGCCGTCGCCTTTGTGATGTCGGACATCACCGGCATTCCCTATGCCGACATCATCGTGGCCGCCGCCGTACCCGCTCTGCTGTTCTATGTGTCCTTGTTCGTCGCCATCGACCTGACGGCACGGCGCGACAACATGCAGGGCGTGCCCGACGAAATGATGCCCAAGCGGGGCGAGATCATGCAGCTCGCCCATATGGTGCTGCCCATCGTCACGTTGGTCGTCGCCCTGGTCTCCGGGTACTCGCCCATGATGTCCGCCCTGGTCGGGATCGCCACGGCGATTGTCGTGTCCAGCCTGCGGGCGGAAACCCGCCTGTCCCTGCCGGAAATTCTGGGTTGCCTGCACACGGCGGCCAAGACGACCGTGGTCGCGACCATCGCCTGCGCCGCCGCCGGCATCGTCGTCGGCGTATTGAACATGACCGGGTTCGGGCTGCGCCTGTCGAGCGAACTGATCAACATCACCAACGGCCAGATGTTCCTGGCCCTGATCTTCGTCATGCTGACCTGCGTCGTGCTCGGCATGGGCATGCCGACGGTCGCCGCCTATATCATCACCATCGCGATCGGCGGGCCGGTGCTGATCGAACTCGGCGTGCCCGTGCTGGCCGCCCATATGTTCATCCTGTACTTCGCCGTGCTGTCCCTGATCACGCCACCGGTCATGGTCGCGAGTTTCGGGGCAGCGGCCCTAGCCGAAGGCTCGGTCACCGGCACGGGGCTGGCGGCCATCCGCTATGCCGCCCTGGCCTTCGTGATCCCCTTCGTCTTCGTGTTCAACCCGGACCTGCTGATCATCGGCAGCGATTTCGCCTGGTATGCGATCCTCCTGTCGATCCTGACCGCCACAGTCGGCGCAATCCTGTTCGGCGTCGCGATCAGCGGCTACCCGGCCCGCACCTTGGTGGAAAGAGCCCTCTACCTGTTCGCCGCCTATTGCCTGGTCGTTCCCGATCACGGGTTGGACCTGCTCGGCATCGCCATCGTCATTTGCCACTTGGGAACCCGTTGGATCATGTCCAGACGGACGCAACCGGAATAACTCTAGGAGACCTAAAATGCTGAACCCCGTGCCCACACTGTCGAAAGTCCCCGAAGGATATCGGCACATCGGCGTCACGCCCATCTGTGGTGCGTTGGGCGCCGAGATTGACGGCGTCGATCTGTCGACGGACATTTCGGATGACGTTCTGGCGGAAATCCGCAAGGCCCTGAACGAATACCTCGTCATCTTCTTCCGCGATCAGGACCTGACCCCGGACCAGCAGAAGGCCTTCGGCCTGCGTTTCGGCACCCTGAACATCCACCCGGTGTACGAGCCCCTGCCCGGCCATCCGGAAATCCTGCAGGTGGTCAAGGAAGCGGATGCCATGAACAACATCGGCGACACCTGGCATTCGGACGCCACATTCCTGCCCGAGCCGCCCATGG
>DNMS01000345.1:7490-7764 GCA_003488105.1 Rhodospirillaceae bacterium | reverse complement strand
GGCGGCGACACCCTGTTCGCCAACCTGTACCTGGCCTATGAGATGCTGACCGACGGCATGCGCCGCATGCTGTCTTCCCTGAACGCCGTGCACAGCGACGCCTTCCTGACCCAGGTCAATTCGGAACGCAACGCGACTCGTTCGACCAAGCTGCGCGGCGGCCAGATGGAAACCAAGGAAACGATTCATCCTGTCGTCCGCACCCATCCGGAAACCGGCCGCAAGTGCCTTTACGTGAACGAACCCTTCACGGTCCGCTTCGACGGCATGAGTG
>DNMS01000345.1:5512-7266 GCA_003488105.1 Rhodospirillaceae bacterium | reverse complement strand
TCTGGGACAACCGCTGCACCCACCATTACGCACTCAACGATTACCACGGCTATCGCCGGGAAATGCACCGCGTGACGGTGAACGGCGACCGCCCGTACTGACGGGCTAGCCGGTTAGCTCAACGATCTTGTCGTAAAGCGCCCCCGGGATGGCCACGCCGTCCCGGGGTGTTTTTTCGCGGTTGGCATACCGCCGATCGCCGGGCAGGCGCACGGCGCCGGGTGCGGCCCCCGTCTCCAGCATCTGCCGGAACAATGCCTCGCCCTGGCCGATCCAGTCGGCCCCGCCGGACGTGCGTGCCGGATCGATGGCCAGGATGAATTCCCCGCCCCGGGTCGGCCCGCCGTCGCGGTTGTCGGCCTGCCCGGCCTGAAACGAAAACACCTCACCGATCAGGGCTCCCGCCAGCAATTCCACCATCATGGATATGGCCGACCCCTTGTAGCCGCCGAACGGCAGCATCACGCCGCCCTCCAAAATCGCCTTGGGATCGCGGGTCGGCTGACCCTCTGCGTCCAGACCGACGCCGAGCGGCACGTCGTGGCCTTCCCGGGCCGCGATCATCACCTCGCCCCGCGCCATGGCCGTGGTCGCCATGTCGAATACCACGGGCGGACCGTCCTTGCGCGGCCAGGCGAAGGCCACGGGATCGGTTCCGAACAGGGGCTTGGCACCGCCCGCCGGGGCCGCGAACGGCAGGGTCGAGGTACAGGCGAAGGCGACCAGACCGTCCCGGGCCAGGGCCTCGACCTCGGGCCACAGCGCTGCGAAATGATGCACGCCGACCAATGCCAAGGCGGCGATGCCCTGGCTGCGCGCCTTGGCGACCAAGGGCTTGCGCCCGACCTCCAGCGCCAGGGGCGCGAACCCACCCATGGCATCGACCCGCACCACGCCGGGGGCCGTGTCCTCGACCCGGGGTTGCGCCTTGCCGTCGGCCTTGCCGCTCTGCAGCGACGCGACATAGCCCGGCAGGCGGAACAGGCCGTGGGATTCCGAGCGGTCGCGCTCCGCCGCCGTTAGGTTGTCGGCGATGGCTTGGGCGTTGGCGTCGTCGCAGCCGTTAGCGATCAGGCAGTTAAAGGCTAGGTCATGGACCTCGCCCAGGCTCAGGTGTTTCGGGCTTGCGGGCTCGGTCATCGGTGGCTCCCTAGGCCTTGGGCTTGATGTGATCGACGTAGACGGGGATGGAGGCCTCCATGGTGCGGTCGGGGTCGATGGTCTCCCGTGTCTCCTCGCCGAAGGGTGTGGCGTCCAGGATGCGGAAGGTGTCCGCCGCCGCGTCGTGGAATCCGCCGGGCAGGCCCGCCGCGCGGTAGGTATCGGCGATTTCCTCCATCTCGCGGACCCAGCGGCCGGCATCGGCCGGCAGGCGCTGCACCCGGGCGCGCATGTTCTTGAGCGCTGCCTGCTGACTGTCCTCGAATTCGTCGATCAGTTCGTCGAACAAATCCAGGCGTTCCGCCAGCATGAGCACCGCCGTATAGAGCGCGTTGGTGCCCTTGGTCAGGCCCGCGTAGGCCATCTTCAACCCGGATGCCCGGCCGATGCCGTCACCCAGGTCGATCACCGTGATGCCCTGCCCGTCCAGCGCCGTCATGGGTGCGGTATCGAGACCGGACACATAGAACTTGGTCGACCGGCCCGGCCCCGGCGCCAGGCCGATGATGCCGCAATCGATGAAGGGCGCACCCACGCCTGCCAGAATCGCCGCCGTTTCCGCCGCCGTGGCCGGCGACACGGCGTTGCAGTCG
>DNMS01000345.1:0-5402 GCA_003488105.1 Rhodospirillaceae bacterium | reverse complement strand
CAGGACCGCCGCCGTGTCCGCCGCCGTGGCGGGCGACACGGCGTTGCAGTCGACATAGACCGCCGTCGTCCCCGCCGCCTTCATGGCCGCCGCCATGTCCTGTGCCTGTGTGATCGCGTTGGCCGGCGGCAGGATGGACAGGATCAGGTCCGCCTGGGTGACCAGGGTTTCCATATCCGGCACGTCGCGGAAATTGCCCTTGGCCGCCAGGCCCCGCGTGCGCTTGCTGCGCCCGGCCAGACAGGTAATGACGTCATGGCCGTGATCGCCCAGAACCTTGCCCACGGCATGGCCCATGTCGCCCGGCGCCATGACGGCGATGCAGGATACGGTCATCGCTTGGTTCCTCCCTATTCGTTCAACTGCCGAAGGCGCGCAGCACACGCCCCGGCAAGACGTCACCCTTCGCGCCGACGGGCCCCTTGGCATCCGCCACGCGCACGCCGTTGACCCACACACCTTCCACACCGACGGCGTCCGTGGTCAGGCGCGGCGCGCCCCCCGGCAGATCGTGGACGCGGCGCTTGGGCCCGCGGCCCACGGTCTTGGGGTCGAACAGCAGCAGATCGGCGTGGAAGCCTTCCTTGATCTCGCCCCGTTCGGGAATGCGGTAGATCGCGGCGGGCTTGGCGGTCAGCTCATGGGTCGCCTGTTCCAGGGTCAGCTTGCCCAGGTCGCGGCTCCAATGCCCCATCAGGTGCAGGCCGAACCCGGCGTCGCAGAAGAACGTCAGATGCGCCCCCGCGTCGGACAAAGCGACCGAGGCGTTGGGGTCCTGCATCATGCGGCCCACGGCGTCCTCATCCGTGTTCAGCAATTCGGCCATGAACAGCGTTTCCAGGTCTTCCGAAATCGCCAGGTCGAGCATCCAGTCCAAGGGATGCTTGCCGGCGGCTTCGGCCAGACCCGCGACCTTCTTCTGGTCATAGGCCCGGTTTTCCGGCCGCGCCGTTTCCGTGACCTCGATCTTGTTCCATTCGCCGTTGAACAGGCGCACACCCGCCGGGCCGGACAGTTCGTCCTTCACGGCTTGGCGGAAGGCGTCGGAGGCATAGACGGCCTTGAGCGCCTCGCCCGAGGCTTCCATGGCCGGCTTCCAGGCCGTGAGGCCTTCCAGCGGATAGGCGGATTTCAGCGAGAAATCCATGTACAGCGGACAGCAGGACACTTGGCCCCACAACTCCCGCCCGTTGGCGCGGGCGGCGGCGACGGCGGCCAGGTCCTTGAACGTGCCTTCCGGATTGGTCGGGTTGTGCAAAAGCGCCGCGATCATCACCGGCCGGCCCGACTTGGCGGCGACGGTTTCCAGATAGGGCACGTCGGTGGTGTTGCCCTTGGTCAGCATGAACACGCCCCGCCCGTCCTCGCCCATGGCGGTGACAAGCGTTTCCAGTTCGCGGGCATCGGCCAGGCGCGACGGCATGGGCACGCCGCCCCAGCCGTTGTGCTGCGGCGCGGTCGAGGTCGCGAAGCCGACGGCACCCGCCTCCATGGCGGCGCGCACCAGGCGGGCCATCTCGGCGATCTCGTCGTCGTTGGCGGCGCGTTCCGTCGCGGCATCCCCCATGACATAGGTGCGCAGGGACGAATGGCCCAGGAAGGCCCCGACATTGAGGGCCGAGCCACGGGCTTCCAGCATGTCCAGGTATTCGGGGAAGGTTTCGAAATCCCAGGCGATGCCCGAACGCAGGACGTCCAGCGACATGCCCTCAACCTGCACCAGGTTCTTCATGATCAGGTCCCGGTCCGGCGCCTTGCAGGGGGCGATGGTGAAGCCGCAATTGCCGATCAGCACACTGGTCACACCCAAGGCCGGTGACGGCGTGCACCAGGGATCCCAGGTGATCTGCGCGTCGAAATGGGTATGGCTGTCGATGATCCCCGGCATCAGGGCCAGGCCGTTGGCGTCGATCTCTTCCGCCCCTCGGGCGTCAACCGTGCCGACGGCGGCGATTTTTCCGTCAGAGACGGCGACGTCGCCCTTGTACGGGGCGCCGCCCCGGCCATTATAAATGTCAGCACCCCGGATCACCAGATCCATACCGATCCTCCGTTTCTCGTTTACGTTTGTTGGCGGTTGAAGGAACGCAGGCTAGCAGGTCTGTCTGGTCCGGGGGAGTCCGGGATGGGGGTAAACACCTTGTCCGCAACCGGCCTAATCGGCGCCGTCCGAATGACCCAGGTCCTTGTCTGGCGCGGCGGCGTCGCGCACCCGCTGTTTCAGAACCTTGATCTCGGGAAAGCCGCCGTCGCGCTTGCGGTCCCAGACCACCGTGATCGCCGACCCGCACGCTGAACCGCCCGCCCACGATCGTCGGGCACCAGGGTCACGCCGGCCAGGTCGTCCTCGAACGTGGTCAGCAGTTCCTGCGCCATCCACGAAGCGCGCAGAAGCCAGCGGCAGCGCGTGCAGTAGGTGATGGCGACAAGCGGTTTGGACATGGGTGGTTCCTATTTCGACAAGCTGCTGAGGCGGTCCTTGATGAGGCCCCAGAACAGCGGCGGGTCGAGATCGCTTGTATAACGCCAGCCCAGATGGTCGGCACAGCCCCGGCAATGGGCGAAGTTCCAGGCATGGCCGGTGAACCAGGTGAATTCCTCGGTCGGCGCGCCATGATCGGCGGCCCCCGGCGCCTCCAGGAAACAGACGACCGTGAACATGCGGCCCGCCGGATTCGCGCAGATTCGCTCGTGCCCGCCGTCGGGCGCCAATGCCCAACGGCGGCGCGTCACCAGATGCCCGCAGCGCGCGCAATAAAGGCCGTCATCGGGCTTTTCCGCGGACTTCGTCGCGGCGGTGGTCTCCAATTCGGCGTCGAACACGGGCCCACTCCCTAAAATCCGGCTTTCATATTAGTCCCCCTTGTAAAATTATGCTCAATTTTGCACCCTATTTAACCAGCTTTCCTTTCAGGCCGGGCGCGGTGCGCGGCTCACTTCCGCCGGATACAAGCCGGTGCCATTCTTCCAACAACGAACGCGGACCATGACAGGCGCAGAGGCGGCATACAGAAGCAACATGCGGACACCGCGTTGGCTGCTCCTTGCCATTTGTGCTGCCGCTCTGTTCGTCGGCCTGAGCCACCAGACGCCGGCACGGGCGGCCGAGGACACCCCGCGCCAGTTGACCAAGGTCACCCTGCAGCTGAAATGGGCGCATCAGTTCCAGTTCGCCGGCTATGCCGCGGCCAAGGCCAAGGGATATTACCGCGACCGGGGCCTGGACGTGACGATCCTGCCGGCAACACCCGGCGACAAGCCGATGGAATCCGTGGCCGAGGGCAAGGCCGAGTTCGGCGTCGGCACCACCGATCTTTTGATGATGCGCGCCGCCGGCATCCCCGTGGTCGTCCTGGCCGTGATCTATCAGCATTCGCCGCTGACCCTGATGCTCGATGCGCGCAACGACATCCACAACATCCACCAGCTTGCCCGTGGCAAGATCATGGTCGCCCCGCATGAGACGGAACTGAGCGCCTATTTCGCCGCCGAAGGGCTCGACATCAATCAGATGAATTTCGTCGACCATACCTTCGATGTCGAAGATCTGAAGTCCGGGCGCGTCGATGCCATGAGCATCTACTCCACGGATGAACCCTATCAATACGCGAAGGAAGTCGGGCCGGTCCGCCTGTTCCGCCCCATCGACGGCGGTGTCGATTTCTACGGCGACAACCTGTTCACCACGGAAGGCCTGCTGGAAAAGGACCCCAAGATGGTCCAGGCCTTCCGCGATGCCTCGCTTGAGGGCTGGCGCTATGCCATGAAACATCAGGAAGAGATCGTCGACCTTATCCTCACCACCTACGGAAAACGGAAGGCGCGCGACAACCTGCTGTTCGAGGCGCGGCAATCCGCCAATCTGATCCTGGCCGACGTGGTGCCCGTGGGATTCATCAACCCGGCCCGCTGGGAGCGCATCGCCCAGCATTACGCCGGACTGGGCCTGCTGCCCAAGGACATGTCGCTCGACGGCTTCATCTATGCGCAGGACGGCGTGCAGGCACTGCCGGCCTGGATGCCCAAAGCACTTTTGGGTGCGACACTTGTCGCCCTGCTGGCCTTGCTGGCCGGGCTATGGCTGGCGGCGTTCAACCAGCGCCTGCGCCGGGAAATGGAAGAACGGGAACAGGCCCAGGGCGCGCTTGCCCAACGCACGGGCGAGTTGGAGGAAAGCAACAGCCAGAAGGACGTGCTGTTGACCGTCATCGGCCACGACATCCGTAATCTGTTCAACCCACTGTTGATCTACGCCCAGTTGCTGGCCGATCCCAGCCGCAATCTCGATCCCAAGACGGTCCAGGAATACGGCGAAAAGCTGTACGAGGCCGGGCGCAACGCATCCGAGGTTCTGGAAAATCTGCTGGAATGGGCTCTGGTGCGCACGGGCCAACGCCAGACGCATATGGAGGTCACGGACCTCGGCGCCCTGGCCCGGCAGACGGCGGGCGTCTATTCCTCAGACGCGACCCTGCGCGGCGTCACGTTAAGGGTCGAGGCAGGGCCGCCGATCAAGGTCCAACTCGACCGGCACCAGATGTCGACGGTGATCCGCAACCTGGTTAACAACGCGCTCAAGTTCACGCCCAAGGGCGGCGAGGTCTCGGTCCGCGTCTGCCGCGACGGCGCGGATGCGAAGGTGGTGATCGCCGACACCGGCATCGGCATGGACCAGGATCTGGTCAACCGCGTGCTGTCGGGCGCCAGCGCCGATCTGGCGACGGGGTCCAAGGGCGAGATCGGCACCGGCGTGGGCCTGGCGCTATGCCGCCAGTTGGTGCAAGTCAACGACGGCCGCCTGAACATCGAAGAAAACCCCGACGGCGGCACCGTGTTCACGGTCACGCTGGCCGTGGCGGATGTTTCCGCAAGCGACGCCGCCGACTAAGGTTTCATTTCAAATCGCGGGAATTCAGACCAGTGGCTTGGCGAAGTAATAGCGCGTCAGGCCGGAGCCGACCGTGCGCTTGGTCTGCACGGTGGACGCTTCCTCCCGCTCCAAATCGTAGCCGGAAACTTCATAGAGGGCCTTGGCCTGGGGCTGCAGGGCCGAAGTCGACAGCACGATGCGCGTGTAGCCCAGATCGCGGGCCCGGTCCTCGACAAAGGCCAGCAGCGTGCGGCCAAGCCCCTTACGGCGGAATTCGGCGGCGACATACATGCGCCGGACCTCGGCCTCGCCGCTGTCCAGGCGTTCCAGGCCGACCATGCCGGCGACGGTGCCGTCGATCTCGGCCACCCAAAAGCCGAAGCCGGGCCGCCCGTAGTATTCGGGGATGCGGTTGATCTCTTCGTCCAAGGCAAGCTGGATATAGGACTCGAACAGGTCCTCCATCCCCGGCTGGGTGATGTGGCGGTTCCAGTTGATGAAAATGTCGCGGACCCGGGCGTGATCGGCCGGG
>DNMS01000203.1 GCA_003488105.1 Rhodospirillaceae bacterium | reverse complement strand
AAGCTGAAGCAGGCCGGCATCGCCTATATCCTGCAGGACAAATCCATCTTCCCCGACATGACCGTGGAAGAAAACCTGTGGATGGGCGGCTTCCTCATGGAAACCACGGCCCAGGCCAAGGAAGCGGCGGAAAAGGTGTTCGCCAAGTACGACCGCCTGGCCCAGCGCCGCAAGCACCTGGCCAAGGTGCTGTCGGGGGGGGAGCGCCGTCTTCTGGAAATCTCCCGCGCCCTGGTCATGGATCCGGACGTTCTGCTGGTGGATGAGCCGTCCATCGGGCTGGAGCCCCGGTTCATCGACATGGTGTTCGATATTCTGGATGACCTTCAGCATACCGAAGGCAAGACCATCATCATGGTCGAACAGAACGCCAAGAAGGGCCTGGAATTCGCCGATATCGGCTATGTCCTGGTCTCGGGCGAACTGGCCATCGCGGGCACCGGCGACGCGCTTCTGGAGAACGAGGACGTGGGGCGGCTGTTCCTGGGGGGATAAGTCCACCGGGACGGCCTGCCTTGCCGTTACGCTTCTGGAATCGCTGTTCCGATCGGACAGAGAACGCCTGTCAGCAAGGGCCGATTTCAGCGTTAAAAATCGCTCCGTGGCCAATGCGTCGCGCGAGAAGTGCGTCTCAACATACTGATAAAGCAGTACTAAAAACCGCGCCGGCAGGGTAACTGCCGGCGCGGTTGCGTTTAACTGCGAATGCAGGTGGCGGGGCGGTCAGGCCCCGTCGACGGCCTTGAGAAACCCGAAATCAGCCCCGTCCTCGGCCTGGGTGACTGTGTCCAGGTAGAGTTTCAGGTAGCCGCGGCCCGATCCTTGATGGGCCGGGGGCGGGGTCCAGGCTTCGCGCCGGGATTTCATTTCGGCCTCGTCTACTAGTAGAGTAAGGCTGCGGTTCGGGGTGTCCAGGCGGATGCGGTCGCCTGTTTGCACCAGGGCGAGGGGGCCGCCGTCGGCGGCCTCGGGCGAGACGTGCAGGATGATCGTTCCGAAGGCGGTGCCGCTCATCCGCCCGTCGGAAATACGCACCATGTCCTTCACGCCCTGGCTGGCCAGTTTCTTCGGGATCGGAATGTATCCGGCCTCGGGCATGCCGGGGGCTCCCTTGGGCCCGATGTTGCGCAGCACCAGCACGTCGTCGGGCGTCACGTCCAGGTCGGCGCTGTCGATGCGTTCGGCCAGGTCTTCCAGGTTTTCGAACACCACGGCGCGGCCTTCATGGACCAAAAGCCCCTGGTCAGCCGCCGACTGTTTCAAAACCGCACCGTTCGGCGCCAAATTGCCGCGCAGCACGGCCATGCTGCCCTTGGAGAACAGGGGATTGCCGCGCGGGCGCACGACGTCCTGGTCCCAGCCCGGGGCCATGGCGGCCAGGTTCTCGCCCAGGGTCTTGCCCGACACGGTCGGGCAGTCCAGGTCCAACAGGTCTTCGATCTCGCGCAGGATGGTGGTCAGGCCGCCGGCCTTCCACAGGTCTTCCATGTAGTAGCTGCCGTTGGGTTTCAGGTCGACCAGCATGGGAACGTCGCGTCCCATCGTATCGAAGGCGTCCAGATCGACGCTGAGGCCGAGCCGCCCGGCCACGGCCGCCATATGGACGATGCCGTTGGTCGACCCGCCGATGGCCAGCAGCGTCTTCATGGCGTTGTTCAGGGCCGCTTGCGTAATGATTTGATCCGGCGTCACTTTTTCCTTGGCCAGGGCGACGGCGCGGGTGCCCGTTTCCTCGGCGTGGCGCAGGCGGTCTGCGGCGAAGGCCGGGATCGCAGCCCCGCCGGGCAGCATCATGCCCATGGCTTCGGTCATCAGCGCCATGGTCGAGGCCGTGCCCATGACGCCGCAGGTACCTGCCGTGGGCACCAGCTTGGAGGAAATGTCCTCAATCTCGGCTTCGTCGATCTCGCCGGCGCGGAACTTGCCCCACATGCGCCGGCAGTCGGTGCAGGCGCCCAGGCGCTCGCCCTTGTGGCTGCCGGTGCCCATGGGGCCGGTGACACAGACGATGGCCGGCACATTGGCCGAAGCGGCGCCCATCAACAGCGCCGGTACCGTCTTGTCGCAGCCGCCGATCAGCACGACCGCGTCCATGGGCTGGGCGCGGATCATTTCCTCCGTATCCATGGACATCAGGTTGCGCAGGAACATGGAGGTCGGGTGGGCGAAGCTTTCGTGGATGGAGATGGTCGGAAACTCCACCGGCAGGCCGCCGGCCAGCATGACGCCGCGTTTCACGGCCTCGATCAGGTCGGGTACCGTCTTGTGGCAGGCGTTATAGCCGGAAAAGGTATCGGCGATGCCGATGATCGGTCGGTTCAGGGCATCGTCCGTGTAGCCCATGGCCTTGATGAAGGCCTTGCGCAGGAACAGGGAAAAGGCGTCGTCACCATAGCGGGTCAGGCCTTTTTTCATGCCTGTCTGATCATCGGACATTCGGAGGTTTCCTTGGAGGGTCTGTTTGGTGTTTGCGTTTGTTCTAATTGTTATAGCACTGGTGCCAGAGCAGGCGCGACGTATCCAGGTTCCGGAATGCGAAATAAGGAGCGTTCTGGGAACCGGGGAAGACCACGGCGGTGATGTCGAGCCACAAGGTCGCCCCGGGCGCGAGGTCGAATTCACGGCCCGGCAGGGGCCAGTCCTGCAATTCCATGCCGGAGGTTACGATGGTTGCCCGAGCCGCCGGCCCGGTCAGCGAGCACTTGACGTCGATCAAGGA
>DNMS01000385.1:4103-6263 GCA_003488105.1 Rhodospirillaceae bacterium | reverse complement strand
TCAGGCTGACATTGTTGTCGCCAGCGGCATGGAAAGCATGACCAACGCGCCCTACTTGCTGGACAAGGCGCGGGGCGGCTACCGCATGGGCCATGGCGCCGTGCTCGACCACATGTTCCTGGACGGGCTGGAAGACGCCTACGACAAGGGCCGCCTCATGGGCACATTCGCCGAGGACACGGCGACCCATTACCAGTTCACCCGGGACGCCCAGGACGATTTCGCCCTGACGTCCCTGGCCCGCGCCAAGACGGCGATCGAAGACGGTACCTTCGACCCCGAAGTCACGCCCGTCACGGTCAAGACCCGCAAGGGTGAGGTCACGGTCGAACGGGACGAACAGCCCCTAAAGGCCGCCCCGGAAAAGATCCGCGCCCTGAAACCGGCCTTCGCCAAGGACGGCACGGTGACGCCGGCCAATTCGTCGTCCATTTCCGACGGGGCGGCGGCACTGGTTCTGATGCGCCGGTCTGAAGCCGAAAAGCGCGGGTTGACGCCGCTGGCCGTCATCCACGGCCATGCCAGCCATGCCCATGAACCTTGCTGGTTCACCACGGCCCCGGTCGGCGCCATGCAAAAGCTTGCCGACAAGATCGGCTGGGATCTCAAGGATGTCGATCTGTTCGAAATCAATGAAGCCTTTGCCGTCGTGACCATGGCGGCCATGCGCGACCTGGACCTGCCCCATGACAAGGTCAACGTGCACGGCGGCGCCTGCGCCCTGGGTCATCCCATCGGGGCGTCCGGGGCCAGGATCATGGTGACCTTGCTGGCGGCGCTGGAAAAATACGGCCTGCGCAAGGGAGTCGCGTCCTTGTGCATCGGCGGTGGCGAGGCCACGGCCGTGGCCATCGAACGCATCACCTGAACACAGCCGACGGGGAGGTAACCATGCCGACAGTCTTCATCACCGGCGCCAACCGGGGGATCGGCCTGGAAATGGCGCGCCAGTACGGGGCCGACGGCTGGACCGTCATCGCGACCTGCCGCAATCCCATCGCGCCCGGCGAACTGGCGACGATCCAGGGCGATATCCGGGTTCATGGCCTGGACGTCGCCGACCACCGCCAGGTTGAGCGCCTGGCCGGCGAGATGGCGGGCACCAAGATCGACCTGCTGATCAACAATGCCGGGGTTTACGGCGACCGCAACTACAGCCATCAGGACATCGATTTCGCCGACTGGGAACAAGCGTTCCGCATCAACACCATGGCGCCGCTCAAGGTTGCCGGCGCGTTCCTGCCGCTGGTCGCCGAAAACGGCGGCGGGATGATCGCCACGGTGTCCTCCGTTCTGGCGTCAATCGCTGAATCCTCGCCCAATTCGGCCTCCTATGCCTACCGTACGTCCAAGGCGGCGGTGAACATGGCCATGCATGTGTTCGCCGAGGAAGTGCGGGCGCAGAACGTCGCGGTGGTCTTGCTGCATCCCGGTTGGGTGCAGACCGACATGGGCGGCGCGGCGGCAGCCATCGATGCCCGGACCAGCGTCACGGGCATCCGCAAGGTATTGGCCGGGGCGGGCATGGCGGAAAGCGGGCGGCTGTTCGCCTACGACGGACGCGAAATACCCTGGTAAGGCGGAGACCCACGGCATGAACACAACGGAACACAAGGGCGGCATCGAGTTCTATTTCGATTTTTCGTCGCCCTACGGCTATCTGGCGGCGCAGAAGATCGATCAGATCGGCGACCGCTACGGCCGCCGCGTCAACTGGCACCCGATCATGCTGGGCGCCATCTTCAAGCACACGGGCAACATGCCCAACGCCGATATCGGGCTGAAGGGCGATTACATGCGCATGGACGTGCCGCGCCTGGCCAAGATGATGGACGCGCCGTTCACCTGGCCGGAACCGTTTCCAGTCGCCACCCTGGCGGCGGCACGAACTTATTACTGGCTTTTGGATCACGATACGGCCAAAGCCGTGCCCTTCGCCAAGGCCTGTTATCATCATTACTTCGGAAAAGGCGCCGACATTTCGGACATGCAGGAAGTCGTCCTGATCGCCGAGGAATTGGGCGTCGATGGCGCCGCCCTGGCCGAGGCCGTAACACGGGACGACGTCAAGCAGCGGGTCAAGGACAAGACCGCCGAAGCCCTGGAATTAGGGGTGTTCGGGTCGCCCTATTTTCTGATCGACGGCGAGCCGTTTTTCGG
>DNMS01000385.1:1048-4011 GCA_003488105.1 Rhodospirillaceae bacterium | reverse complement strand
AGGCCCTGGACCTGGGCGTGTTCGGTTCGCCCTATTTCCTGATCGATGGCGAGCCGTTCTTCGGCTCCGACCGGATTTGGCAGATCGAACGGTTTCTAGGGAAGGGACAAAAAACATGAAGCTGACAAAAGGCGTGAAGCAACTGGTCGCCGAAGCCAATGCGGAGATCGAGACCGTTCCCGTGGCCGGGGCGGCGGCGCTGCTCGACGACCCGGAGGTGCAGTTCGTCGATATCCGCGATGTGCGTGAACTGGAACGCGAGGGCATGGTGCCCGGCGCTTTTCATGCGCCTCGTGGTATGCTGGAATTCTGGGTCGATCCGGACAGCCCCTACCACAAGGAGGTGTTCGCATCGGGCAAGAAATTCGTTCTGTATTGCCAATCCGCCTGGCGCTCGGCCCTGGCGACCAAGGCGCTCAAGGATATGGGGCTTGGGCCGGTGGCGCATATCGAAGGCGGGTTCCGCGCGTGGAAGGAAGCGGGCCATCCGGTCGGCGAGAAGCCGTCCCGAAAAGCGTAGCCGTTTGGCTAGGTTGTCGTTCACCATTCGGAAAAGTTAATTTGTCCATAGGTGGACGTTCGGGATCGGCGGTATATTGGTCCCGGCCCTGGAGACACAGATGACCACGAGTGCGCCTTTCATCACCGAGATCGCGGGCGGTATCGCGACGGTTACGCTCACGAGACCGGAAATTCATAACGCCTTCGACGACGAACTGGTCGCGCGCCTGACCCGTGAGTTTCAGGGGTTAAGCCGCGATACCGTGGTGCGCGTCGTGATTCTGGCCTCGACAGGCAAAAGTTTTTGCGCCGGCGCCGACGTCAACTGGATGAAGCGCATGGCGGAATTCGGCCAGGAAGAGAACCTGGAGGATGCCAAGGCGCTTGCCGGTTTGATGTTTACCCTGGCGAGCCTGCGCAAGCCGACCATTGCCGCCGTCCAAGGGCCGGCCTTCGGTGGGGGGGTCGGCTTGGTTGCTGCCTGCGACATTGCCGTTGCCGCTGAACAGGCCGAATTCGCCCTGACCGAAGTCAAATTGGGCATCCTGCCGGCGGCCATCGGGCCCTATATCGTTTCCGCCATGGGGCCACGCCAAGCCACGCGCTACATGCTGACGGGCGAGCGTTTCGACGCCGCCCGGGCGCTGGAACTCGGCCTGGTCACCGAGGTCACGGGACAGGACGATGTCCTGCCCCGGGCCAAGGAATTCGCCGGCATGTTGATGGAAAACGGCCCGCGCGCCATGGGCGAGGTCAAGAACCTGGTGCGTTACGTGCAAGGCCATGAACGCAACGAGGCCCTGATGGCGCAGACCGCAGGCCACATCGCCCGCGTCCGCGCCTCCGGCGAGGGCCGGGAAGGGCTGGCGGCGTTCCTGGAGAAAAGAAAACCCAGTTGGATCAGGAAATAGCCAAAAGCAACTGACAGTTCGGGGGGCGGTCTGCCATGGCTGAATACGATCTTTCGCAAATCAAGGTTCTGGTCGCAGAGGACTATGCGCCGATGCGCAAGCTTCTCGGCCAAATCCTGTTCGAACTCAACGTCGGCGATTTCCAGATGGTCGCCAGCGGCAAGGAAGCCATCGACTACCTTGCGGACTATCCGGCCGATCTGTTGCTGGTCGACAACATCATGGACCCCATCGGCGGGACCGATCTGACACGCATGGTGCGCGCGGGGAAGACACCGGCGGACCGGCACATTCCGATCATCATGGTGTCGGGCGAAACCTCGAAGGACCTGATCATCGATGCCCGCGACGCCGGGGTGAACGAATTCCTGGCCAAACCCATATCGACCCGCATGGTCTATCAGCGCTTCATGAACATCATCGAAAACCCGCGCGCATTCGTCGAAACGGACGATTTCTACGGACCGGACCGTCGGCGGCGGCAGATGCGCTTTCCCGGCCTGGAACGCCGGCGGGCAGCCTATGTCTACCAGGGAGCCACAGCCTCGCCCTCGGGTTCCGGCGAAGGGGACTGAACGGGACCCTGTGGGTAACCTGTCCGGCGCGGGCCTGTTCCGCACGGTGTTTCCTGGTTAAGCTGATGCCGTCCTTTTCCATGGCCCACCGCATACCTGATTATGACCCTGCACCTCATCAAGCTTTCCGTCGGCGTCGAGAGCATCGAGCATCTGGCGCAAATCCAACGTGACCGCCTGCGGGCCCGCCGCGACGCAGGGCAGGAGCCGCGCCTGTATCACGTCACCCGCATGTGGCCCCGGCGCGAGGCGGAGGTTCTTGACGGCGGGTCCATCTATTGGGTGATCAAACGGGCCGTACGCTGCCGGCAGCGCCTTTTGGCTTTCGACGAGACCGTCAACGGGCAGGGGAAACCCGCCTGCGGCTTGGTGCTCGACCCCGAGATCGTGCCCGTGCGTCCGCGCGCATCGCGGGCGTTTCAGGGCTGGCGCTATCTGAATGCGGCGGACGCACCGCCGGACCTGGACGGGGAGGCGGGGCAACTGACCGATCTGCCCCCGGAACTGGCGGACGAACTGCGCGGCCTGGGTCTGATCTAGTCGGGTTTGTAATCCGTCGGTAAACGCCGGAATTCCCGATGTTTAGGGCGCGCAGTTCCGGTGCGGGAACGGCGACCTTGCCCTGGGCCGTCCGGGCCATGTAGGCTTACATACAAATTGGGGAAAATTTTGCACGAGAACGTGAAATTTTACCGAACGGCCACCCTGGGACGACGATGACGAAACCGCAGATCATCAATCCACCCAATAAATTGAAGTCCAAGGTATCGATGGGCGGCCCTGGGGCTGTCGATCCGGAACGCCTTGCCCGCGCCGAGGCGGTCATCGAAAAGATGACCGCGAACTATCTCGATTGGGTTGAGGCCGATCTGAAGAAACTTGAGACGGAATTGGCGGCGCTGAAGCCGGGGGCGGCGGAAGGCGACGAACGGGTCGATCGCATCTACCGCACGTCCCACGACATCAAGGGCCAGGG
>DNMS01000385.1:399-907 GCA_003488105.1 Rhodospirillaceae bacterium | reverse complement strand
GGCCAGGGCGGCAGCTTCGGCTATCAGTTGATGACCGAGGTCGGCGCCCTGATGTGCCGCTATATCGAGAACTTGCAGGGCCCGCTGACTCAGGAAGACATCGACCTGATGAAGCTATGCTACAAGTCCATGCGCGCGGTGATTACCGGGCGTCTGTCCGGCGACGGCGGCGATGCCGGACGCATGGTGATCGACGGGCTCGGCAAGGTCGCCGCAAAGGTCAAGGCCGCCGGCGGGGACGACTGACCGGTTGGGCCGCGGCGTCAGGCGCCCTCGGCCTCCAGCTTATCCGACATATCCGTAAGCCATTTGATACGTTGTTCCAGCGCGTCGATGTCATGGTCGAGCCACACATTCAACAGGCCGGGATCGGCCGCATGATGGTCGCGCAGGCTTTGCAGGCGCGCGGCCTCGCCTTCGGCGGCTTCCAGCAACAGGTCGATTTGGTCGAGTTGGTCGTCCTTGGGCAGGAGATGCAAAAAGCGGAACTTCAGCGCCATGATCAGCT
>DNMS01000385.1:0-217 GCA_003488105.1 Rhodospirillaceae bacterium | reverse complement strand
GCTTGTTCATGTCGTTGGACTGGGCGCGGATGCGCGCGGTCAGAAGGGTCGCCAGTTCTTCGCGCCCGGCGTCGGAAATGGTCAGGACGGCGTTGTCCTCCAGCCCCTTGCCCTCGGTCGCGGTGACCAGGCCTTCATATTTCAGCAACTCGATGGACGTGCCCATGACGTCGAGGGACGGGCCCAGGACATGGCTGGTGAAGTGGCGGATTTCCCC
>DNMS01000129.1:18068-24561 GCA_003488105.1 Rhodospirillaceae bacterium | reverse complement strand
GACTTGGAGCGATAGCCGGTGCCCTCGTCGAACTTTTTGGTCCCGGAAAAGTCGAAATTCTCGGCCTCATAGGCGTCCTTAATGTTGATCGATTCGCCGGTCAGGGCGCAGTAGCTGGCGATGTTCTTCTGGTTCGGCTGGCCCGTTTCCGGATCGAACAGGCGGATCGGCGGAAAGGTGATGTCCTTGCCCGTGGTGCCGCCCAGCGCGATGTTAAGGGAATCGGTGCGCATGATCTCGAACTTCAGCGCGTCCTCGTCGGTCTTGATGTACAGGGTTCCGCCGTCGGCCGAGGTCAGGTCCTTGGCCTCCAAAAGAATCTTTTCCATCAAGCGGTTAATGTCGCGTTCGGCGGACAGAGCGATGCCGATGTCGATCAGGCGCTGAAAGTTCTTCAGCGCCGGATCGGTCTGCGCAGTCATCGCGTCACCGGACATGTTTCACCAATGAGGTCTTCACTTCCCACCGAGCCTTGGAAATTTTCCGGCCTCTCCAACCGGGCATCCCTAGAAATCCTAATCCGCCGGTGTTTATAGGGAGTTAATGTCATTTACCGACATCGGAAAGGGTATCCGCCTTTGTCCTTCGTGACAACTGAACCCGGTGCGGCGGATAAATGGACCGGGGGTGGCATTTTCGCCTTTTGCCACTTTGTTTCAGCGGCTAACGTCGGCGCGCGCCGAACAGCATGCCCCGGCGGCCAAGGAACCGAACATGGCTTACGCCTCGCTTAGGGATTTCATCTTCAACCGGCTGGAGCCGGCGGGCCGCCTCGTGCGCGTCACCGAACCCGTGTCGCCGGAACTGGAAATGACGGAAATCCAGACGCGGCTGATCGCCGAGGGCGGCCCGGCCGTGCTGTTCGAGAATGTCGTGAGACGGGACGGTAAGGCATTCGGCATGCCGGTCCTGGTCAATCTGTTCGGTACGGTGGAACGCGTCGCCTGGGGCATGGAGCGCGAACCGGCGGAACTGCGCGAGGTCGGCGAGACCCTGGCCTTCCTGCGTCAACCGGAACCGCCGGAAAACCTGCGCCAGGCCATGGACATGTTGCCGCTGCTGAAAACCATGGTCGCGATGAAGCCGAAAACGGTGAAGACCGCGCCGTGCCAGGAAATCGTGCTGAAGGGTGACGATATCGACCTTTCGGCTCTGCCGATCCAGACCTGCTGGCCCGGCGAACCGGCGCCGCTGATCACCTGGCCGCTGGTCGTGACCCAGGGGCCCCAGGCCGGGCAGAAGGGTGGCGACAAGCGCGACGGCTTCAACCTGGGTATCTACCGCATGCAGGTGACGGGCCGGAATACCACCCTGATGCGTTGGCTCAAGCATCGTGGCGGGGCGCAGCACCACGCCCGGTGGAAGGACTCCCGGCCCGAGCCCCTGCCCGCCGCCGCCGTCATCGGCGCCGATCCGGGCACCATCCTGGCCGCCGTCACGCCCGTGCCGGACACCCTGTCGGAATATCAGTTCGCCGGCATGCTGCGTGGCAAGCGGGTCGATCTGGTCGACTGCAAGACCGTGCCCCTGAAGGTCCCGGCCGAGGCCGAGATCGTCATCGAAGGCCATGTCTCGCTGGAAGATTATGGCGACGAGGGACCCTACGGCGACCATACAGGCTACTACAATTCGGTGGAGCCGTTCCCCGTGTTCACGGTTTCGGCCATCACCATGCGCCGCGACCCGATCTATCTTTCGACCTATACCGGCCGCCCGCCGGACGAGCCGTCGATCCTGGGCGAGGGCTTGAACGAAGTCTTCGTGCCCCTGTTCCGCCAGCAGTTCCCGGAAGTGGTCGATTTCTGGCTGCCGCCCGAAGCCTGCTCCTACCGCGTCGCCGTGGTCTCCATGAAGAAGGCCTACGCCGGCCATGCCAAGCGCATCATGATGGGCGTGTGGTCCTACCTGCGTCAGTTCACCTATACCAAGTTCGTGATCGTGGTCGACGCTGACATCGACGCCCGCGACTGGAACGACGTGATCTGGGCGATCTCGACCAACGTCGATCCCGTGCGCGACGTGACGATGATCGAAAACACGCCCATCGATTATCTGGATTTCGCCTCGCCCGAGGCGGGCTTGGGCAGCAAGATGGGGATCGACGCGACGGCCAAGATGGGGGCGGAAACGCATCGGGAATGGGGCCGCAAGATCCGCATGTCGGATGACGTGATCGAAGAGGTCACCCGCAAATGGGCCGATTACGGCCTGCCGGGATCGGGCAAGCCGATCTGGAAATAGGCCTCAGCAGGCGTCGGCGTAGCTGAAATACATGTCCCGCGTTTCCTGGAACACGGGGCCCCGGGGCAGGGTGCGGCCGTCCAACTGCGTGCAGGGCACGACCTTGGAATAGTTGCCGGTGGCGAATAGCTCGTCGGCTTCGGTCAGGTCGTCATAGGTGATCTGGCGCTCCACGACCTCGACCCCGGCCTCGCGCAGAAGCTGGATCACCCGTTGGCGGGTGATGCCGTTGAGGAAGGTGCCGTTGATCGCCGGCGTGTGCACCACGCCGTCCTTCACCATGAACAGGTTGGCCGACGAGAACTCGGCCACATCGCTGTCCGGGTCCAGCATCACGCCCGTGTCGAAGCCGCGCTGGTTGGCGTCGGCCACGGCGCGCGACACGTTGGGGTACAGGCAGGCGGCCTTGGCGCCGGTCGGCGCCATGTCGGCGGCCGGACGGCGGAACGGCGACAGGCAGGCCTTGAAGCCGGTCGGTGCGGGCAGGGCCGCTTCCTCCACCGTCAGGACGAAATGGGTCGATTCCGGGTCGGGCACGACGAACCCGCCCGACGCATAGAACAGCGGGCAGATATACAACTGGGCGTCGTCGGAGAACTGTTGGATGCCTTCGTGGGACAGTTCGACGATGTCTTCCGTCGTCACGTCCGGCGCCATGCCCATGATGCGGGCCGAGCGGATGGCGCGGGCGCAATGGGCTTCCAGGTCGGGGACCTTGCCGGCCATCGACCGGGCCCCATCGAACACGGCCGATCCCAGCCACATGGCGTGATCGGTCGCCTTGGCGACGGCGGGCTCCTCTGTATGCCATTCGCCGTCGATCCAACTGACGGCGTTACCGCCCCTGCTTTGTCCGTATTTCATGGCATCGGCCTTTCAAAACTCCCAAAGCCAGCGCCACTCTCTTCGCATGTGCAGCATAACCCCTGATGGCGGAAAGGCCAAGGGTAGGCGGGAAATACAGGAAATTCAGGGATGTGAGGGAAAGTGTCGGCCCACGGCGGACAACGTTATCCCAGGGCGTGGCCTATTGGCTGGCCCAGACCACGCGGGAAATCCACTCGACCTGGGCAAGGTCGAGGGACCGGTCTTCGTGCGCTGGGTTTAAGGACTGCAGATCGATGTGACGCGCCGTGCGGCGGATCAGCACCTTGGCCATGACTTCGCCCTCCGTGGTCTTGACGACGACGCGGTCGCCGCGCCGGACCGAGGCATGGGGGGCGACGATGATGGTGTCGCCGTCGCGGAATACGGGCTCCATGCTGTCGCCGTTGATTTCCAGGGCGAAGGTGTTGGGATCGTTCAGGCCAGGGAAGGGGATTTCATCCCAGCCGCCGCCCACGGGATAGCCGGCATCGTCGAAAAAGCCCGAGTTGCCGGCCTGGGCGAAGCCGATCAGCGGCACGTTGCGGTAGACGCCACCGCCTTCGGTCTCGTCCACGTAGGATACCCATTCTGACAGGCTGGCCCCCGTGGCCTGCAAAATCTTGGCGATGCTTTCCGTTGACGGCCAGCGCAGCTTGCCGTCGCGCGTCGTGCGCTTGCTTTTGTTGAAGGTGGTCGGATCGAGGCCGGCCTTGCGGGCAAGCCCGGAGGTCGACAGGCCATGTTCGCGGGCCAGCCGGTCAACTGCATGCCATACGCTTGAATGCCGCAACATGGGAACATTGTCTTACAATTTGCGGGAAATTTCCATAGCGAATCGTCATGGCAGGCCGATTTTGAGGTGAGATGGGTTCGCAAGGTATATAGGAAAATCAACCTCAAAAATTATTGACATGGGAATTTTAGGCTGGTTATCTGTATTTGTTCTTGAAATGTTCTTCTCTGTTTCAAGTCGTAAGGAGGCCGCACCCCGTGAAACGCAAACGCTATTTCCCACGCCCCCAGCCCGCTGGCGCGGTCCGGCCCTTCGACACGGCGGAAGAGGCCTGGTTCTGGTTCATGCGGGCCCATCGGGCGCGGCGTGATGGCCAGCGGTTCGAGGCCGGCGGCGGCATGGCCCGTCCCTGCGAAGCCGATGATGTCTACCTTGCCGCCGTCTCCCTGGTGCGGGCACGGGTGCTTAAGGCGCTGCATCTGCGCACGTTGTTGGAATACGGCGCCCGTGACCGTCCCCCCGACGCCCGCCTGCGCGATGAGGCTTGGCCGGCCCGTCTATGGGACGAAGCGCTCGACCGAATGGCGACGGTGCTGCGCCGCAAGGGCATCCTGACATGAACGACGACAAGGCCCTGGCCGGTCCGGACCTGGCCGTGGTCGCCTTCACCGGGCGGGCGACCCTGCCTTGGTTGCGCCTGCTGAAGCCCGGGTTCCGTCATTGCTTCGTGCTGCTGCGAACGCGGGACAATTGGCTCTATTACGACCCCATGGCCCATTACACCTTCGCCTCGGCGATCGGGGCCTATCCGCTGCTGGGCCTGTTGCGCGTGTTCCGCCGCCGGGGCTGTCGTCTTCGTCTGGCGCGGCCCCGCATGCCGCCGCCCCGCGCCCAGGCCTGGCGGCCCTATACCTGTGTCGAGGCCGCCAAGCGCGTGCTCGGCCTGCAGGAACCCTGGGTGCTGACGCCTTGGCAGCTTTACCGCTGTCTCAGCCGGCACCACCGACAAGCCGTCCGGCGATGATGGCGGCCAGCACGATCAGCCCGAAATCCCGGTTCGACTTGAACCGGCCCAGGCAGACCTTGGCGTCGTCGAGATCGAGGCTGCGCACCTGCCAGGCAAGATGCAGTCCCGCCACGGCCAGACCCGCGAAATAAATCGGGTGCAGGTCCGCGTGCACACCCGCCGCCGCCAGCAGGGTGATCGTGCCGCCGTAGAACGCGGCCAGCCAGGGGCGGGTCGCATCGCCGAATTTTAAGGCCGTCGACTTGACGCCGACCAGGACGTCGTCTTCCTTGTCCTGATGGGCATAGATGGTGTCGTAGCCCATCGTCCACAGCAGGCCCGCGGCATACAGCAGTACCGCCGGGGCCTCCAGCCCCCCCGTCACCGCGGCCCAACCGACCAGAGCCCCCCAGTTGAAGGTCAGGCCCAACACGAACTGGGGCCAATAGGTGACCCGCTTGGCGAAGGGATAGAGGGCGACCAGGACCAGAGACGACGCCCCCAGGATCACCGTATAGGTGTTGAATTGCAGCAGCACGGCGAGCCCGATTCCAAGCTGCAGGGCCAGGAACGCCAGCGCCTGGACGACCGAGACCTGACCGGAGGTGATGGGCCGATCGGCCGTGCGTGCGACCTTATTGTCGATATCCCGGTCGGCGATGTCGTTGACGGTGCAGCCCGCCCCCCGCATGATCAGAGCCCCCACGGCGAACAGAGCCATGAACCAGGGGTTGGGCCAGCCGGGTGCGGCCATCGCCGTCGCCCACCAGCAGGGCAGCAGCAACAGCCAGGTGCCGATCGGTCGGTCCAGGCGCGCGAGGCGCAGATAAGGCCTGAGGCCTTCCCCCGGAACCCGGTCGATCCAGCTTTGCGGTGGAATGTCCGAGGCGGAAACTTGTTGTCGCTCATCCATGGCCTCAAGTAATAGGGTCGGGACCAAGCACATTCAAAGGGGAAATCGCCATGGCGGCAGGGATCCGCCTCTACGTCGACGGCCCCCTCGGGGCCAGCACCACCGTCGAGGCGACGGTCGATCAGGCCCATTACCTGGGCCGGGTCATGCGCCTGGGCGTGGGTGATCCGGTTCTACTGTTCAACGGCCAGGACGGTGAATGGCGGGCTGAGATCGCGCGAATGGACAAGCGTGCGGCGGGGTTGGTGATCATGGAGAAAACCCGCGATCAGTCCGAGGCTCCGGGGCCGTGGCTCGCCTTCGCGCCGGTGAAGAAGACCGGCACGGATTTCATCGTTCAGAAGGCGACGGAACTGGGCACATCGCGCCTGATGCCCGTCGCCACGGCCAATACCCAGACCGGGCGCACGAATACGGAGCGCCTCCGCGCCCAGGCCGTCGAGGCGGCGGAACAATGCGAGCGCCTGTCCGTGCCCGAAGTTTCCGACATGACCGATCTGGACACCCTTCTGGCCGATTGGCCCCAGGACCGGCCCCTGTTCGCCCTCGACGAGACCGGGGGCGGCGCCCCCCTTGCAGTCATTGCCGCGACGGCGGGCGCGGCGGTCGGGTTTTTGGTCGGCCCGGAAGGCGGCTTTCAGGCGCGGGAACTTGACAGGTTTGCTAAGCTTCCCTTCATCACCCCGGTGACGCTGGGTCCCCGCATCCTGCGCGCCGAAACGGCCTGCCTTGC
>DNMS01000129.1:4684-17860 GCA_003488105.1 Rhodospirillaceae bacterium | reverse complement strand
TCTTCCCGCCCGTTCCCTCCAACGACGAAAGACCCGGCCATGGCCAATGACAGTTCCCCGAAGTCCCATCCCCTCACCGACAAGGCCACCCTGGTCGAATACCTGGAAGCAGGCTGCAAGCCCGCGCGCGACTGGCGCATCGGCACGGAACATGAAAAATTCGCCTACGATCTGAAGACCCTGCGCCCGCTGACCTATGACGGCGAACCGGGGGTGCGCCAGATGCTCGACGCCCTGACCCGCTTCGGCTGGACCCCGGTGCTGGAGAAAGGCAACGTCATCGCCCTGTCGAAGCCGGACCGCAGTTCGATCTCGCTGGAGCCGGCGGGGCAGCTGGAACTGTCGGGCGCACCCGTGGAAACCATCCACCAGACCTGCGGCGAAGTGACGGAGCACCTGAAGCAGGTGAAAACCGTGGCCAGTGAGCTCGGCATCGGGTTCTTGGGATTGGGCTACAATCCGAAATGGGCGCGCGAAGACATGCCCTGGATGCCCAAGGGCCGCTACGCGATCATGCGGGAATACATGCCGACCCGGGGCGAGCTCGGCCTCGAGATGATGCAGTCGACCTGCACCGTGCAGGTCAACCTGGACTTCAATTCCGAAGCGGTGATGCGCCAGATGTTCCGCGTCGCCTTGGCGCTGCAGCCGATCGCCACGGCGCTGTGGGCCAATTCGCCGTTCCGCCACGGCAAACCCAACGGCTTCCTGTCCTACCGCTCGCACATCTGGACCGACGTCGATCCGGACCGCTGCGGCACCCTACCGTTCGTGTTCGAAGACGGCTTCGGGTTCGAACAATATGTCGACTACATCCTCGACGTGCCCATGTACTTCGTCTACCGCGACGGCAATTACATCAACGCCGCCGGGCAGTCGTTCCGTGACTTCATGGCGGGTAAGCTGCCCGCCCTGCCGGGGGAACTTCCGACCATGAAGGATTGGGAAGACCACATGACCACGGCCTTCCCCGAGGTGCGCTTGAAGACCTTCCTGGAAATGCGCGGTGCCGACGGTGGGCCGTGGGCCCGGCTGTGTGCGCTTTCGGCCTTCTGGGTCGGGCTGCTGTACGATACGGAAGCCCGCGACGCCGCTTGGGACCTAGTCAAGGACTGGAGCGAGGACGAACGCGAGGCCATGCGCCGGGACGTGCCCCGTACGGCGCTCAAGACCCCGTTCCGCGACAAACAGGTCAAGGACATCGCTTGCGAAGTCCTGTGCATCGCCCGCCAGGGGCTGAAGAACCGGGCCCGTCTCGACGCCGTCGGTCTGGATGAAAGCCATTTCCTGAAGCCCATGCACCAGATCTGCGATTCCGGCATGACCCAGGCCGAGGAACTGCTGGTCGCCTATGAGCGCCGCTGGAAGGGCAACATCGATCCCGTGTTCACGGAGTACGCCTACTAACTTTGCTTGCTCCCGGGCCGGGCGCGGGGTTAGGTTCCCGCTCCATTCCAGACCCAAAGAGCCTGAACCATGACCGATCTGCGCGAAATCGCCGAAAACGCCAATGCCTGGCCCTTTGCCGAGGCCCGCGAGCTGCTGAAACAGCTCGGCGGCAAGCTGCCGGAAAAGGGCTATGTGCTGTTCGAAACGGGCTACGGCCCCTCGGGCCTGCCGCACATCGGCACCTTCGGCGAGGTCGCGCGCACGACCATGGTGCGTCATGCCTTCGAAACGCTGACCGGCATGCCGACCAAGCTGTTCGCGTTCTCGGATGATATGGACGGGCTCAGGAAGGTGCCGGAAAACCTGCCCAACCAGGACATGTTGACGGAAAACCTGGGCAAGCCCCTGACCTCGATCCCCGATCCCTTCGGCACCCACGACAGCATGGGTCATCACAATAACGCGCGGCTGCGCGCGTTTCTTGACGGCTTCGGCTTCGACTATGAATTCAAAAGCTCGACCGAGTGCTATAGGGCGGGCGCGTTCGATGCCACGCTGCTGACCCTGCTGCAACGCTATGACGCGGTGATGAAGGTCATCATCCCGACGTTGGGTGAAGAACGGCGCGTGACCTACAGTCCCTTCCTGCCCGTGTGTCCCAAGACCGGGCGCGTGCTGCTGGCCCCCGTGTTGGAAACCAACCCCGACGCCGGCACCATCGTTTACGAAAACGAAGACGGCGAAAAGGTTGAAACCCCCGTCACTGGCGGCCATTGCAAGCTGCAGTGGAAGCCCGATTGGGCCATGCGTTGGACGGCGCTGGGCGTCGACTACGAAATGTCGGGCAAGGATCTGATCGAATCCGTGAAGCAGTCGGGGGCCATCTGCCGCATCCTGGGCGGCAAGCCGCCCAAGGGCTTCACGTACGAATTGTTCCTGGACGAAAACGGCGAGAAGATTTCCAAGTCCCGCGGCAACGGCCTGACCATGGAGGAATGGCTCGCCTACGCGCCGCCGGAAAGCCTGTCCCTGTTTATGTTCCAAAAGCCCAAGACGGCCAAGCGTCTGCATTTCGACGTGATTCCCAAAAACGTCGACGACTATCTGTCGCACCTCTCTGCCTACCCGGGCCAGGACGACGCGCAGAAGCTGGCCAACCCGGTCTGGCACATCCATTCGGGCAATCCGCCCGCCCCCCAGGCGGCGCTCAGCTATTCGATCCTGTTGAATCTGGCGGGCGTGTGCGGGACCGAGGACAAGGACGTGCTGTGGCACTTCATCTCGCGCTACCGCCCGGACCTGACGGCGGAAAACGCGCCGTTCATCGACGGTCTGGTCGGCACGGCCATCGCCTACTACCGGGATTTCATCAAGCCGGCCAAGGTCTACCGCCCGCCGACGGAAGCCGAACGCGCCGCATTGCAGGATCTTGCCGACACGCTCAAGGGCATGGACCTCAAATCGGAAGCGGAAGAATTGCAGACCCAGGTCTACGAAGTCGGCAAGCGCCACGGTTTCGAGAACCTGCGCGACTGGTTCAAGGCGCTATACGAAACCTTGCTCGGCCAATCCCAGGGCCCTCGCATGGGTTCCTTCATCGCGCTTTACGGCGTCGAGGAGACGGTCGGCCTGATCGACCGGGCGCTCAAGGGCGAGGATCTGGCGCAGAGCGCCTGACGGTTCAATACATTCCGATTTCCATGCGGTGGCGGACAGGCTGGGGTCTTGTATCACCAAATTAGGAAAAAATTCTTGATATTGATTCGATCAATCTGTATAGACGAAGGATTGAACGGTGGAATTGCGCCTGTGCGCCTGTGGCGCGGCCAATCCGGCCTATAAATCAATGATCGACGTCGCGTGAACGGCCAAGCCGATCGCCGCAAGCACCACCGGCCCGGTGGTGACTGTGAACAGCAACGTCTTCTGTTGCAACGTATCCTGCCAATTCAGAGTTCCCGAAAACCAGCGCCGGATAATGCGCCGAGAAATCCAATAGGCGGCGATGAGCCATAGGACCGGCACCAAAAGCCACAGCCAAGGCCAGGGGAAATCGCCGATAAGCGCAACGCTGATCAGGACGAGCGGGAGGGGAACGATGCACAGGACCGTGACGGCCTGAAGGGCGAGGAAGGGCTTCCAAAAGTGGGACAAGGAGCCGCCAGACAGAGAAGCGAGAGCGGCGGCTTGGCAGAAAACGGCAACGGCCCAGGGCCATTGATGGATGGCCAGCAACCCTACATTCCGGTTTGCGGCATCCCGGTCCCAATCTCCGAATGTGGCCGCGTAGCCCCAAAATACGGGAAGGGATATCAGCGCGCAAAGGGCAAGCGCCCAGAAAACTCTAATCAATAAAACGTTCACAACGCCCCACAATAACCACCAATAATAGCAATATTGTGAATTTTACTCTTGTTTGAAACAGCGCGCATCCCTGAATTTGCGCGGAACATGACTTGAATTTAGCCCGCCGCCCCAACCACAAGGGCGGCTTTTTTCATGCCCAAGAAAAGGAGTTATGGTCATGGCCGATCAGCAGCAAACCGGTATCTATTTGGAAATTAAACCCGTCCTTCTCTCAAGTTCTGCGCGGACATTCCCGCAGGGCGTTCTGCGCCGCAAACACGCCTATCTCGTCTATCGTAAAGCGGATGGAACGACGGAAGTGATCCGTGGCGGATTCGCGCTCGACGACGACGACGGCGCCCGTGTCAGCGTCGAAACTGGCAAAACCATGAGAGAGAGTGAGGATAGATATGCCAACGGCGAGCGTCCCGGCACGCGCCCCTCCCGGCGTCTGCCGGTGGCGCCGGACAGGCTTGACGCTGTGTGGGCCCGCATGCGGAAACATGCGGAAAGGATCGGCGCGGCTGAAATTCCCTATCGGTTCGATACCGAACCAGAGGATCCGGATCAGACCAGTAATTCCGTCGTCCGGTCGCTTCTGGACCTGGAGAACATCCCCCTGGACCAAGCCTTGCCCGAAGGCATCGATCGGACGCAGATGAACGGTATCGAGGACAACTTGAAGGAAAAGCTGCCGGCTGCGGAGAAACGCCGGGTAATACGGCAGAAAGCCAACGAACCGGAAGCCGGTGGGGCAGAGGCGTTGCCAATCGGTGCCGAGGTCTTGCCTCTGGAGGGGGAAGAATTCGATCGTCGAGCGTTCGTGGCCAGCCTGACCCAGGGCGACGGCCCCCTGGAAGAAATACTCCTGAAGGCGCCGGGTGACCTGACCGAGGGTGAGGCGCGGCAGCTTGCGAAGCGGCGGCTCGCCACAGCAGATGCCGACGAGCGCCAGGCCTTGTTCGATTTCGAGCAGGCTCATTACGAGGACATATACGGCGCCGGCCCGGCGGCGCGGGATGCCACCGGTCGGCTCATCCAATCGGCCGCGGCGAAGTCCCCGAACAGGATGCCTATCGCGGCCTTGGGTGTTGACGACCGGCCGATCGCCGACACCGTCGCCGCCGTGGCCGAGCAAGTCGCGGATCTGGCTCAGGGGGGCGACCGTCTTGATGCCGTGCGGGCGTTGCAGCGAGGCCTCAACGTTTTGATCCGGGAACCCTGGCGCACGCCCGACTTCAATCCGGAGGTCTGGCGCGAGCGCCTGCGCAGGTCAGGTCGCGAGGAGCCTTACGCATTGATTGCCGGCGTGCGCCCCCTCAAGGACGACGGCCTTCCCGGGCCCAAGACGCGGGCGGCCCTGCGCCGCGCGGCGGCGGCCTGGGGACGCCCGGGGGTCGAGGAGGGACTGGCGCTTGGACGGTTCGACGGCTTTGCGCGGAATGCCGAGGCCGGAGGCCTCAGGACGGCGGCCGAAACGGCCTTTGCCCCGCTGTTTCCCGCTCGCGCCGCGCAGCCGGGCGGGCCTCGGCCCGAAGGCTATGGCTTGCAAATGGCCGTCAACGATCTGGGGCAGAAAACCATGGGCGGAGCCTTCCGGCCCTTAAAGGAGGACGGGGATATCGGGCCCAAGACGGAAGCGGCCTTCCATGATGTCCTGCGCGCCGCCGGACCGGATCGCTTCGCCAGCCAACTCGGCAAACGGCTCGGCTTTTTCGGCGCGGCCGGGGATGTGGCGGACGTGGCCTGAGATCAGCCGCCGGTGCCGCCCACCGTCAGCTGATTGACCAGCAGCGTCGGCTGGCCGACGCCGACAGGCACGCCCTGGCCGTCTTTGCCGCAGGTCCCGATGCCCGGGTCCATTTCCATATCATTGCCGACCATGCCGACATGGTTCAGCACATCCTTGCCGTCGCCGATCAGGGTCGCCCCCTTCAGGGGGCGGCCGACCTTGCCGTTTTCGATCTCGTAGGCTTCCGTGCAGGAAAACACGAACTTGCCGGACGTGATGTCGACCTGGCCGCCGCCGAAGCTGACGGCGTAGACGCCCTTTTTCACGGACGCCAGGATTTCCTTGGGGTCCTTGTCGCCGCCCAGCATGTAGGTATTGGTCATGCGCGGCAGGGGCTGATGGGCGTAGCTTTGGCGCCGCCCGTTGCCCGTGGGGGCCATGCCCATGAGCCGCGCGTTGGTGCGGTCCTGCATGTAGCCCTTGAGGATGCCGTCTTCGATCAGCACGGTGTTCTCGGCGGGCGTGCCTTCGTCGTCGATGGTGAGGGACCCGCGCCGGTCTTGAATCGTGCCGTCGTCGACCACGGTCACACCCTTGGCGGCCACGCGCTCACCCATCAATCCGGAAAACACCGATGTCTTCTTGCGGTTGAAATCGCCTTCCAGCCCATGGCCGATGGCTTCGTGCAGCAAAATACCGGGCCAGCCCGGACCCAGGACCACGGGCACCTCGCCGGCAGGGGCTGGGACGGATTGCAGATTGACCTCGGCCTGGCGGAAGGCTTCGTCGACCACCGCTTTCCAGCTGGCCGCGTCCATGTAGCGTTCATAGGTCACGCGCCCGCCGACGCCGTAGCCGCCCGTTTCCATGCGGCCGTCCTGTTCCAGCACGACAGAGACGTTCATGCGCACCAGGGGGCGGATATCGGCGACCCGATGACCGCCCGAGCGCAAAATCTGCACCGCCTGCCAGTTGCCGAGGATCGAGGCCGAGACCTGGCGCACGCGGGGGTCCTTGGCGCGGGCATAGGCGTCGATGGCGCGCAGCAGGTCGACCTTTTCCTGAAAATCGACGAGGGCGAGCGGATTGTCTTCCATGTACAGCGCCCGGTTGGTGCCGTTCGGGGCGGCGGCCAGGCTGCCCGTATGGCCCCGGCGCACGGCCTTCACCGTTTCGCCGGCGCGGCCGATGGCGGCTTCCGACAATTCGGAGGCATGGGAATAGCCCGTGCTTTCCCCGGCGATGGCGCGCAGGCCGAAGCCCTGGGCCGTGTCGAAATTGGCGGTCTTGATTTGGCCGTCGTCGAGCACCAGGCTTTCCGATTGCCGGTATTCCAAAAACAGCTCGCCGTCGTCCATGCCCGTCAGGGCGTCGTCCAGCAGGCCCTGCACGCGGCCCCGGTCCATGCCGGTGCGGTTGAAGAACAGGTCGTCGGTGGCGGCAAGATCGGTCATGGCATCCCTTTGGGGGTTAAGCGGGCGTTGAAATTTAATGGGCACGAAACGGCCCAGTCCTGGTTATATAGAGGCCCTGGTTATATAGGGACCGTTGAAGGCATTTTCGAGTATACGGGTGACCATGTTCAAGGAACATCCCCTGCGCCGCGCGCTCGCGGAAGAAATTCACGCCCGCCCGCCAGCCAATCTGGCGGCGCCCGTGCAAGTCTCGCATATCGCCCTGATCTCGGGCGAGGACGGCATGGCGCCCCACGTCGCCCATCTGGAAGCGCTCTGCAAGCACTTCCGCGTTGCCCCGCCGCCGGCGGATGCGACCCATTTCTCGGCGGAACTGGGCGAGGTTCAACTCAAGTGGGAACGCCATACGGAATTCTCCACCTTTACCATCATTCGCCCGGGCGCCTTTGCTCAGCCGTTCAAGGGTACGGCCGTGGACAGTCTGCCCAAGGATTGGCTGACGGATTTGCCGGGCCAAGTCATCGCCGCCTGCCATGTGGCGGTCGAAACGGGGCTTGGAAGCCATCGCACGCCCGCCGACCTGGCGGGACTGTTCGACAACAATCCGATCACCGGCTCCATCGTGTCCGGCGGCAACGCGTGGCTCTGGGCCGATTTCCAGCTTCATTCCGACGGCTTCACCCGGTTCCTGTTCAACGTCGGCGAAATTACGCCGCCGACCCTGGGCCGGCTGATCCAGCGCATGCTGGAAATCGAGACCTACCGCATGATGGCCATGCTGGCCTTTCCCCTGGCCAAGGAATCGCGTCCGCGCCTGACGGCGGTGGAAACCAAACTGGGCGGCATCATCGCGCGGCTCGGCACCCGTGAGGCGGTCGAGGACGAACGACAGTTGTTGGACGATCTGTCGGCCCTGGCCGCCGAGACCGAGGCCGTTAACGTGGCCACCGCCTATCGCTTCGCCGCCGCCCGGGCCTATCACGAACTGATCAAGCGGCGCATGGCGTCGATGCGCGAGGAACGCATGGAGGGCGTGCCGCCGGCCATGGATTTCCTTGACCGCCGCTTTGCGCCGGCCATGGAATCCTGCGAAAACCTGTCGACGCGGGTGGAAAGCCTGTCGGGCCGCATCTCGCGGGCGACCTCGCTGCTGCGGACCCGGGTCGACGTGGCACTGGAGGCCCAGAACCGCGACCTGCTGGAATCCATGAACCGCCGCGCCCGCCTGCAGCTGCGCTTGCAGGAAACGGTCGAGGGGCTGTCTGTCGTCGCCATCAGCTATTACCTGCTGTCGCTGGTGTCCTACCTGGCCAAGGGGGCGAAGACGGCGGGCCTGTCGCACGTCGACCCCTACGTCGTCGTCCTGGTCGCCTTTGTGCCTGTGGTCGTCGGCATCGGGTTCGGCGTTCGGCGCATGCGCCGGGTGATCGAAAAATCGACGGACGGCAAGACGCCCCCCGATCCCTGATCCCAACGCTTGGCCCTTGACGTTTTCCGGGGCGGCTGTATTTTTCAGCTTCGTGGTGATTTGTTCGACCAGCTTGCGGCCACGTTAAAAATCCCGCTAAACGGTCTGTGGCGTTCTCGCCCTGACCCTTTGTTTTTAGCGGTCGGGGTTTTTTTATGGCCGGGCCGAACCAGAAATTCAGCCTGCCTGGAATAATGAAGAGAGCGTGAGATGACAGACGACAACAGCAATCCCGAAACCTGGCGCCCGGCGACCCAGATGGTGCGCGGCGGCACCCTTCGTTCGAACTTCGAGGAAACGTCGGAAGCCATTTTCGCGACCTCGGGCTACGTCTATGCCTCGGCCGAACAGGCGGAACAGGCCTTCAAGGGCGAGGTCGATCGCTACATCTATTCGCGCTACGCCAACCCGACCGTCGTGATGTTCGAACGCCGCATGGCGCTGATGGAAGGGGCCCAATTCGGCATGGCCTTCGGCAGCGGCATGGCGGCGATGTTCGCATCGCTCGCCAGTTTCGTGAAGGCGGGCGACCGCGTGGTCGCGTCGCGGGCCCTGTTCGGCTCCTGCCTCTACGTGGTCCAGGACCTGCTGCCGAAATACGGGGTCGAGACCGTTTTGGTTGACGGCACGGACCTGGCGCAATGGGAAGCGGCCCTGTCCAAGCCGACCGTCGCCGTGTTCCTGGAAACACCGTCCAATCCCTGTCTCGACATCATCGACGTGAAGGCCGTCGCCGACCTGACCCACAAGGCCGGCGGGCGGCTGATCGTCGACAACGTGTTCGCCACGCCGGTGCTGCAAAAGCCGCTGACCCTGGGTGCCGACATCGTCATGTATTCGACGACCAAGCATGTCGACGGCCAGGGCCGCTGCATGGGCGGCGCGCTCCTGACCAATGACGAAGCCTATTATGCCGACCATTTGGTGCCCTGGATGCGCCATACGGGGCCGGCCATGAGCCCGTTCAACGCCTGGACCATGCTCAAGGGCTTGGAGACCATCAATATCCGCGTCCGCCAGCACTGCGAGAACGCCCTGGCCTTGGCCGAATTCCTCGAAGGGCAATCCGGCATCGTCAAGGTGCTCTACCCGGGCCTGAAATCCCATCCGCAGCATGCCCTCGCCATGCAACAGATGTCCGGCGGCTCGACCATGCTGTCGTTCGAACTGGCAGGCGGCAAGCCGGCGGCCTTCCGCTTCCTCAACGCCCTCAACCTGGTCGATATCTCCAACAACCTGGGCGACACCAAATCGCTCACGACCCATCCGGCGACCACGACCCATCAGCGCCTGACGCCGGAAGATCGCGCCGCGCTCGGCATCGGCGACGGGCTGATCCGGCTGTCGGTCGGGCTGGAGGACGTCGAGGATCTGAAGGAAGATCTGGCGCGCGGGCTTAAGGCGGCGAACTCGTAGCAACTAGTTGCAGTCGGATATTATGCTCTGAGCGGGGCAATAATTACGTCGGCTGAAGTGTATGTATCACGTCGATTAGAGCGACGGTGAAGAACCAATAAGCTTGAACGACCATCATGATAGCAAGCATCTGCATTGCGCTACTGCTGAATAGCAGTGACGCGCTGTTTCGGGCATGAACTTTGAATACCGACCAGTTCATCGCCAATAGCTCCACGCGAAGAAATCCGAAGACTGTTGCAACCGCTCCTGTTAGAGCGCCCGCTAATAGAAGCGCCAGTGCATTTGTTAGCGAGGCAACCAAGCAAGTATTTTCGTTCCCATTCCATAGCCGCCCAACGAACGCCAAAATTGCAGCGGCGGCTGCCCCATTTAAAATGATGGCGGAGCGCAGAGCGACAGCGGCTAGATCAACTGCGCCTTTATTGTTCTGAGTTATTTCGTCTCTATGAAGTTCGTATCGTTCCGAGTATGCGTCATACTCCGATTGGGTCATCGAGGTATTGCCGATTGGCACAGATCGGTGGAGCAGCCAGAAAAAGAACACCCCTGTTAGGGCTAAAGTTGGCACGCTGACGGCGCAGACTTCGAGAAGTCGTTGCATGTGAAAATGCTCCTTTTGCACGCCAAAAAAATATAATGAAAAAATACTGTCTTAAAAATAGTGATTTATACGGCAATATTCGGAGGTGACAATCGCGCCACCTACACTCCTGCTATCTCACCCTCACAATTAAGTGGCAGGCGGCAATCAATTCTGAATTTTCGTGGCGGTTGAAATAACGAGGTAGGTAGTTACTTCTGCACCCAAGGCAGGCCGTCGACTTTCCACCCACCCATGGTGCCGCGGTGGTTGGCGCCGTCCTTGTCGCCTTCGAAGCCGGTCAGGATGTTGTAGGACTTGGCGTAGCCCGCTTCCGTCGCGGCCTTGGCGGCGGCGATGGAACGCACGCCCGAGCGGCACAGGAACAGCACGGTCGCGTCCTTGTCGGCGACCTGGTCTTCCAGGTCGTCGGTGAACTCCGGATTGACGTCGCCCTTGGGGAACAGCACCCAGGAAATCATCCGCAATTCCTTGCCCAGGGGCGACAGGTCCGGCAGGCCCACATAGGCCCATTCCGCATAGGTGCGCACATCGACCAGCACGGCCTTGGGGTCCTTCTGAAGAAGGTCCCAGGCGTCCTTGGGCGTAATGTCTCCGGCGTATCCGTCAGTCATGGAGTGTCGTTCCTGGTTCGCTCGGCCTGTTCCGAGACGCGGCCCATGTATCGCGCAGCCCGCCCTAGGCGTCCAGCACTTTCAACATTTCCGGGACGGTGACGAATTTCTCGCGCGGGCTGTCCCGGCCTTCGGCGCGGGCGGCCTCGGCGGCCTCGATCTTCTTCCAGTCGTCGAAGGTGACGACGCGTACATCGCGCTCTGCAAGCAGCGGGACCAGGGCCGCGCGTCCCGGTTTTCCCGGCGCGTCCTTGAAGTCGTCGCAGATGTATTCGGCGACGGTCACGCCGTCGGGCCGGTTGGAGGAAATCACCCCCGTCGGCCCGCGCTTGATCCAGCCGACGGCATACAGCCCGTCATCGACCCGCCCGTCCCGGTTGGGGATGATGCCGGCCTTGTCGTCGAAGGGGGCCCCTTCGATGGGGTCGGAGCGGTAGCCGATGGCGGCGATCACCAGGCCGCAGGGAATTTCGAACAGCTCGCCCGTGCCCTCGGCGCGGCCGTCGACGACGCGGGTGCGCTCGAAGCTCACGGCCTCGACCTGGTCATCCCCCAGGATCGCGACCGGCTGGGCGAAGAACTCGAAATGGATGCGCTTGGGCTTGGATGCCGGATTCCTGGTTGCGTAATCGCGCAGGTTCACCAGATTGCGTTCGGCCAGACGTTTGGCGCGGGGGTCCATGTCGTCGGGCGCGGAATCGGGTAGTTGTTCGCCGCGGGCCAGCGGCACCGCCTGTTCAAGATCACCCAGTTCGCGCAGTTCCACATTGGTGAACTTGGCGTCGAGCGGGCCGCGCCGGCCGGTCAGGTAGACGTCGGTGAGCGGCGCCGTCTCGATCATATCCAGGGCATGGGCGGCGATGTCGGCCCCCGCCATGCCCTCGCGTGAGCGCACCAGCACGCGGGCGCAATCCAGCGCCACGTTGCCATTGCCGATGACCACGGCGGCGCGGGTGTTGAGGTCCGGCTCCAGGTCGCGGAAATCGGGATGGCCGTTGTACCAGCCGACGAAGGCGGCGGAGCCGTGCACGCCGATCTTATCGGCGCCGGGAATGGTCAGCTTACGGTCGCTGGGCGCGCCCACGGCCAGCACCACGGCGTCGTACATGTCGCGCAGTTCGGCCAGGGAGACGTCCTTGTTGACCGCGACATTGCCGAAATAGCGGACCTGATCGAACAGGGCCGTCTGTTCGTATTTGCGCGCGACCTTCTTGGTGGTTTGGTGGTCCGGCGCCACGCCGCCCCGGATCAGGCCGTAGGGCGTGGGCAGGCGTTCGATGATGTCGACCTGGACGTCGCAGTCGCCATTCACGAGAGCGTCCGCCGTGTAGAAACCGGCAGGACCAGACCCGATGATGGCGACGGTGATTGTCATCCGTCCTGGTTAGCCCCTACCTGGGGTAAGGTCAATCCACCGTCCACGTTCGCCCGGCACGAAGCAGCTTGTTGAAGTCCGGTTTTTCGGCCGGGGTATGGCTGCGGATCAGGTCGCCGACTTCGTCGTCGTAGCTTTGCCCCGGCGCGCAGTAAAGCACGCCCAGGGCCACGGGCATGGCCGGCGGCTCCATATGGGCGAGCAGGATCGCGATCATCTTGTTGGTCTCGTCATGGACCAGGATGTCGGCCTCGCTCACGCCGTTCTCGCCGATCATGACGGCTTCCAAAGACAGGGTCTGGATGTTCAGGCGCAGGCCCTTTTCCCCGTCCTTGCCGAAGATCAGGGGCTTGCCGTGTTCGACATAGATCTGCCGGTCCGACGCCACGTCGCGGCCCGTGAAGTTTTCGAACACGCCGTCGTTGTAGACCTTGCAGTTCTGGAAAATTTCGACGAAGGACGTGCCCTTGTGGGCATGGGCGCGGGCCAGCACGCCGGGCAGGTGTTTCTGGTTGCTGTCGATGCCGCGGGCGATGAAACGCGCGCCCGCGCCGATCGCGAACACCGTGGCAGAGGCCGGATTATCCAGCGAGCCCCAGGGTGTGGAGGGCGAGCGGGTGCCCTGGCGCGAGGTCGGCGAATACTGACCCTTGGTCAGGCCGTAGATTTCGTTGTTGAACAACAGGAACTGCAGGTCGACGTTGCGGCGCAGCAGGTGGAACAGATGATTGCCGCCGATCGACAATGCGTCCCCGTCGCCGGACACGACCCAGATGTCCAGGTTCGGATTGGCCAGCTTCAGGCCTGTGGCGAAGGC
>DNMS01000129.1:2486-4468 GCA_003488105.1 Rhodospirillaceae bacterium | reverse complement strand
AGCGCGCGGCGCAGCCGATGCCCGATACGAACACGGTGTTTTCGGGCCGGGCACCGATATCGGCTAGCGTCTTCTGCACGCCCTTGAGGATGGCGTAATCGCCGCAGCCGGGGCACCAGCGCACTTCCTGGTCCGTGGCGAAATCCTTGGGCGTTAGTTTTTCAGGCGGGGTGACGACGTTCATCTCAGTTCTCCAGCCGGGCGCGGATGGCGTCCTCGATTTCGATGATCTTGAAGGGCTGGCCGGACACCTTGTTCAGGCCCTCGGCCGGCACCAGGTATTCGGCGCGCAGCACGTTGACGAGCTGCCCATGGTTCATTTCCGGCACCAGAACCTGCTCGAACCCCTTCAGCAGGCCGCCCAGATTTTCCGGGAACGGCCAGAGGTGGCGGATATGGATATGGCTGACGTCCAGGCCTTGCGTGCGCAGGTTGGCGACGGCGCGGCTGATCGGCCCGTAAGTCGATCCCCAGCCGACGACGGCCAATTTGCCTGACGTGTTGCCGTCCTCGACGCCTTGGGCCGGAATGTCGCGGGCGATGCCCTCGATCTTGGCGAACCGGGTGTCGGTCATTTTCTGGTGGTTGTCGGGATCGTAGGAGATGTTGCCGGAATCGTAATCGCGCTCGATCCCGCCGATGCGGTGCTCCAGCCCCGGCGTGCCCGGCACGGCCCAGACCCGGGCCAGGGTGTCGTCATCACGCAGGAAAGGATGGAAGCCTTCCGGGTCGGTGCGGAAATTGACCGGGATTTTGGCGTAATCATTGATGTCCGGAATGCTCCAGGGTTCGGCCGCGTTGCCGATGTAGCCGTCGGTCAGGATGAACACCGGGGTCATGTACTTGATGGCGATGCGCACGGCTTCGATCGCGACGTCGAAGCAGTCGGCGGGCGCGCGCGCGGCCAGGACGCACAAGGGGCTGTCGGCGTTGCGGCCCAGAACAGCCTGATACAGGTCCGACTGTTCCGTCTTGGTCGGCATGCCTGTGGACGGTCCGGCGCGCTGCGAGTTGACGATGATCAGCGGCAGTTCGGTCGAGATGGCAAGGCCGATGGCCTCGGTCTTGAGCGCGATGCCCGGTCCCGACGACGAGGTCACGCCGAGCGACCCGCCGAACGATGCCCCGATGGCGGCGCAGGCGGCGGCGATCTCGTCCTCCGCCTGGAAGGTCACGACGTTGTGGTCGATCATCTTGGACAGCGAATGCAGCAACTGCGATGCCGGGGTGATCGGGTATGACGCGAACACCATCTTGATGTCGGCCAGATGGGTGCCCGCCGCCAGACCCCAGGCCAGGGCCTCGGCCCCGGTCACGGTGCGGTAGGTGCCGGGCGCGATATCGGCGGCGTCGACATGGAAGCCATGCACGCCGTCGGGCAATTCCATGGTTTCGGCGACCGTATGGCCCGCGTCCATGGCGGCGACGTTGGCGGCGGCGACGTCCGGGCGTTTGCCGAATTTGGCGATCAGCCAGTCGGCGGTCGGCTTGCGGTCGCGGCCGTACATCCAATAGACGAAGCCCAGCGTCCACATGTTCTTGCAGCGAAGTGCTTCTTGCTTGGACAGGCCCGTGTCCTTGACCGCTTCCATGGTCAGCTTGGAGATGTCCAAGGCGACAAGGTGGTAGCCGTCCAGGCTGCCGTCTTCCAGCGGATTGCTGTCGTATCCGGCTTTGCGCAGGTCGCGTTCGCCGAAGCTGCCGGTGTCGGCGATGATGACGCCGCCCTGTTTCAAGCCATGCAGTTCGACCTTCAGCGCCGCCGGGTTCATGGCGATCAGCATGTCGAAGGCGTCGCCCGCGGTCTTGATCACGCGCGATCCGAAATTGATCTGGAACGACGACACGCCGAAAGTGGTGCCGGCGGGGGCGCGAATTTCCGCGGGGAAATCGGGGAAGGTCGACAGGTCATTGCCGGCGAAGGCGGTGGCCAGGGTGAACTGTCCGCCCGTCAGCTGCATGCCGTCGCCGGAATCGCCGGC
>DNMS01000129.1:481-2330 GCA_003488105.1 Rhodospirillaceae bacterium | reverse complement strand
AGAGGTCTTTTCGGCAAGCGCGGTGTTGGACATGTTTTGGCGATCCATTGACGTTCAACCGGCGTTTATGAAAACGGCGGTTGCGATGTGGGCTTACGACCGGCGCCCGCCGGCCGTCGATGCCTTGAAGAACCGCCCTGCGAGGCCGTTACTTCATGATTGCAAATTATCTAGTGCACCCCATGGCGCAGAACAACCACAGTTTAAGTAGTGTTACAGTCCACGATTATCCTGGCCCCAGGGCCCCTGCGGACCATATTTAAGACCGGAACCCATCCCGCATCCACAACCAAGACGGAACATCATGACCGCCACAGGCAATATTATCGACCGGCTTCAATCACTTATCGGCAAGGCCGAGGCGCTGGGCGCCGATGCGGCGGACGCGGTTTTTGTCCGCTCGGCGTCGTTGTCGCTGTCGCAGCGGCTGGGTAATCCCGAAGATTTGATGCGTTCGGAGGACAATGATCTGGGCCTGCGCGTGTTCGTCGGCAAACGCCAGGCGGTGGTTTCGTCCTCGGATATGTCCGATTCGGCCCTTGATGAATTGGCTGAGCGCGCCGTCGCCATGGCCGGTAACGTGCCCGAGGACGCGTTCTGCGGCCTCGCCGACCCGGACCAACTGGCGACCGAACTCGCCGACATCGATGACTTTGATCCGACGGAGCCCACGGCGGAACATCTGATCGCGCTCGCCGCCCGGACCGAGGACGCGGCCCGTGCCGTGCCCGGCGTGACCAATTCGGAAGGGGCCAGCGCCAGTTGGGGGTCGAGCGAGATCGCGCTGGTCACCTCCACCGGCTTTGCGCAGACGCGTAAGTCGTCCCGCCACAGCATCGGTGTTTCGGTCCTGGCCGGCACCGGTACGGCGATGGAACGGGATTACGACTACGACACCAAGGTCTACGGAAGCGACCTGGCCGATGCGGAATCCATCGGGCGGTCGGCCGGTGAGAAAGCGGTCAAACGGCTCAACCCGCAGAAGGTGTCGACCCAGCAGGCGCCGGTGATTTTCGATCCGCGCGTCGCCAACACCATTCCGGGCCATATGTCCTCGGCCATCAACGGCTCTTCCGTGGCCCGCGGCACGACGTTCCTGAAGGACGCCATGGGCACGCAGATCTTCGCCGACGGCGTGACCATCGTCGACGACCCGCACCGCCGCCGGGGCTTGCGCTCCAAACCCTTCGACGGCGAGGGCGTGGCGACGCGGCGCCTGAACGTGGTCGAGGACGGCCGCCTGACGACCTGGATTCTCGACTGCCGTTCGGCCCGGCAGTTGAAGCTGACGACCACGGGTCATGCCTCGCGCGGCACCTCGTCGCCGCCGTCGCCGGGGGCGTCGAACCTGTACATGGAGGCGGGCACGGTATCGCCCCAGGACCTGATCTGCGGGATCAAGCAGGGCCTGTATGTGACGGAGCTGATCGGCATGGGCGTGAACGGCGTGACCGGCGATTATTCCCGAGGCTGTTCCGGGTTCTGGATCGAGAACGGGAAGCTGACATTTCCGGTCAGCGAACTGACCATCGCCGGCAACCTGAAGGACATGTTCAAAGCCATCACCCCGGCCGACGATCTGGAATTCAAGTACGGCACCAACGCCCCGACCCTGCGCATCGACGGCATGACCGTCGCCGGCAAGTGACGGGGACAGGACCATGACCAGCAACCGCCAGATCATTTTCAAAAGCCGGCCCGTGGGCTGGGTGACCCTGGATAATTTCGATACCCGCGACGCCGCGATGCCCGATGTGGGCGACGGCGACGTTCTGGTGCGGGCGATCTACATGTCGCTCGACCCCTATATGCGGGGGCGCATGGACGCGAGCAAATCCTATGCCGCCGG
>DNMS01000129.1:0-407 GCA_003488105.1 Rhodospirillaceae bacterium | reverse complement strand
CGACTATCCGGAAGGCACCCTGGTGTTCGGCACGCTCGACTGGGCGGATGTCACCCTGGTGCCGGGCGGCAAGGGGCTGAAGAAGATCGACCCTGCCGCCGCCGACGTGCCGCTGACCTGGCATCTGGGGGCGCTCGGCATGCCGGGCATGACCGCCTGGGTCGGGCTCGACTTCACCGATCCGAAACCGGGCGATACCCTGTTCGTCTCCGCCGCCTCGGGCGCGGTCGGCCAGATCGTCGGCCAGATCGGCCGCCTGCGCGGCTGCCGGGTGGTCGGCACGGCGGGCACGGATGCCAAGGTGGCGTATCTCACGGACGACCTCGGTTTCGATGCGGCCTTCAATTACCGGACCGCCGGCGACGACATTCTGGGCGCGCTTCAGGCCGCCGCCCCCGACGGCATCG
>DNMS01000183.1 GCA_003488105.1 Rhodospirillaceae bacterium | reverse complement strand
TACATCATCGTTGATGGCGCCGCCCAGGCCATTGAGTTCTACAAGAAAGCCTTCGGCGCGGTCGAGGTGATGCGCCTGCCCCTGCCGGGGACGGACCGCCTCGGCCATGCGGAGATCACCATCGGCGGCGCCCATATCATGATGTCGGACGCCAGCCCCCAATGGGGCACCAAGGACCCAAAGGCATTGGGCGGGGTCACGGGCTCGATCTCGCTGTACGTGGCCGATGTGGACGCCGCCTTCGCCCGCGCCGTCGACGCGGGGGCGACCCCCAAGATGCCGGTCGCGGACATGTTCTGGGGTGATCGCATGGGCAGCGTCGAAGACCCCTTCGGCCATCAGTGGAGCATCATGAGCCATACCCGCGACCTGACGGAGGCGGAAATTCAGAAAGGCTTCGAAGAAGCCATGGCCGCCGGCGGCATGTGCGCGGATAACGACTAGGGCGTCGGGATCACGACCTCGATGGTCACGCCTTCGGGGCCGGCGCAGAAAATCTGCTGCGCCGCGCCGCCCGGCAATTCGCGCGCCGTATGGTCGATGCCGCGCGCCGTCAGCCGCGCGATCAGGCCGTCGGCATCGGTGCCCTTGAAGGCCAGATGATCGATCACGCCGGTGCCGTCCTGGGCGCCGTTGCCTTGGCCGGCACCGTGGCCGACGACGTAATTGCGCTCCCGGTCGCCGGGAACCAGATGCACGATGGCACCCGATCCCTCCGTGCCGTAAAGCCAGTATCCGGGAAACGGGAAATTCGGCCGGTCGCCGACCGTCAGGCCGATGACATCAACGAAGAAGTCGCGCATGGTGTCCATGTCGCGGGCGCGGATGTTGAAATGGTCCAGTCCGGAAATGGTCATGGCCTGTCTCCTGTCACAGTTTGGCGCAGAATGCCTGAATGGCGTCGAGGGCGGCATCCCAGTTTTCGGCTTCCGTCCTGCCGGAGGCCTTGCGCGGTTTGAAGCCGTGATCGCCGTCGGCCAGCCACATCAGGCGGATCGCCTTGGACAGGGGATATTCCGGCACCTCGGCCTCCGTGCCGAAGGGGTCGCGCGTCCCCTGGCAGATCAGGGTCTTGGTCTTCAGCGTTTCAAGGTGTTCCGTGCGCAGCTTGTCCGGCTTGCCCGGGGGGTGGAAGGGATAACCCAGGCAGACCACGCCGCGCACGGGCGTGCCTTCGGATTCCAGGTCAGCCGCGACCATGGAGGCCATGCGCCCGCCCATGGATTTGCCGCCGATCACCAGATTGTCTCGGCCGATCTCGTCGATCACCGCGCGCCAGGTCGCCAGCAGCACCCGCGCCGGATTGGGCGGGCGCTTTTTGCCGTCGTCGCGGCGCTGCGCCATGTAGGGGAATTCGAACCGCGCACAGCGCAGCCCACGCGCCGCCAAGCCTTCAGCGAAGGCGTCCATATAGGGGCTGTCCATGGGGGCGCCGGCGCCATGGGCCAATGCCACGGTCAGGGGGGCCGACTTGGGGCCGCTGAAGACGATGTCGGTCATGCCGTGTCCAGTGTCTTACGCAGCAAGGCCGCCTCCGCCGCTTCCGCGTAGCCCAGGCGGGCGTAGAAGGCCCGGGCATCGGCCCGGGTCAGCGTGGTGTGGAGGGCGACGGAGGCAAGCCCCCGCGCCCGCGCCCAGGCTTCCGCCCGCTCCATGAGGGCGCGGCCGATGCCGGCGCCGCGCGCCCGAGCGTCGACCACCAGGGACTGGATGACCGCTTCCACGGGTTTTTCCAGGGCCGGGCGGGCGAACACATGTACTAGGCCCACGAGTAGACCGCCCCGTTCGGCGACCAGAAGCGCATGGTTGGCGTCGCCCGCCACGGCGCCGAAGCGCACCGCCAGATCGTCCGCCGTGATCTCATACCCCAATTGCGCCATCAGGCCGCGCGCGACGCCTAGGTCGGCGGCGTCCATGGCGCGGACGATGACGCCGCATTTCAAGGTTTTCCGCCGGACACCCGCAGATTGGCGCAGGAAATGTACGACGCTTCGTCGGACAGCAGGAACATGATCCCCTGGGCGATTTCCTCCGGCTTGCCGGCGCGGCCGAGCGGCGTGGCCGGGGCCCGTTTGGCCAGGCCGTCACGGGTCATGTCCGTTTCCGTCAGGCCGGGGGCCACCGTGTTGACGCGAATACCCTGGCGGACGACTTCCTGGGCCAAGCCCGTGGAAAAGCTGTTCACAGCCCCCTTGGACGCGGCGTAAAGCACGCCGCCGCCGGGCGCGCCGATGGTCGCCGCACCCGAGGAAATATTGACGATGGCGCCGCCCGCCCCGCCATTGTCCGTCGACATGCGCTTGACCGCCTGCTGAGCGCAGAGGAACAAGCCCAGCACGTTGACCTCCAGCACGCGGCGGATGTCGTCGGCGGTCAGGTCCTTGACCGGCCCGCGCGGCCCGTGAATGCCGGCGTTGCTGACCAGGCCCGTGACGGTGCCCAGTTCCTTGTCCACGGTCTCGAACATGCGGATCACATCGGCCTCGACGCCGGTGTCGGCGGCGACGGCGATGGCCTTGCCCCCGGCGTCGGTGATTTCCTTGACCACGGCGTCGGCGGCCGCCTTGTCGGACACGTAGTTGACGCAGACCGCGTGCCCGGCCTTGGCGGCCAGAAGCGCCGTCGCCCGGCCGATGCCGCGGCTGGCCCCGGTGATGATGGTGATCTTGTCGCTCACTCGTTTTCTCCCAGCATGTCCTTCGGGTTGACCAGCTTATCGAATTCGGCGCCGGTGAGGATGCCAAGGGCCTCGGCGGCCTCTCGCAGGGTCGATCCGTCTTTGTGCGCCTTCTTGGCGATCTCGGCCGCCTTGTCGTAGCCGATATGCGGGTTGAGCGCCGTCACCAGCATCAGCGAGTTGTTGAGATGGCGGGCGATGACCTCGCGGTTGGGCTCGATGCCCTTGAGGCAGCGTTCCGTGAAGCTTGCCATGGCGTCGGACAAAAGCCGGATGGATTCCAGATGCGTCGCGACGATCACCGGCTTGTAGACGTTCAATTGCAGATGCCCGTGGCTGGACGCGAAGGTCACCGTCACATGGTTGCCCATGACGCGGGCGGCGACCTGGGTCAGGGCTTCCGCCTGGGTCGGGTTGACCTTGCCCGGCATGATCGACGATCCTGGCTCGTTCGCCGGCAGGATCAGTTCGGCCAGGCCCGAGCGCGGGCCCGAGGCGAGCAGCCGGATGTCGTCGGCGATCTTGTGGTTGGTCACGGCGATGGTGTTGAGCTTGCCCGATAGGTTGACCAGCGCATCGTGGGCGGCCAGGGCATAGAACTTGTCCGGACAGGGCTTGAACGGCAGGCCGGTCAGCTCCGCCGCTTCCGTGCAGAAGGCCGCATCGAAGCCCTTGGGCGCGTTGATGCCCGAGCCCACGGCCGTGCCGCCCTGGGCCAGCTCGTAGATCTGCGCCAGGGATTTGTGCAGGCGTTCGATGTTCTGGCGGGTCTGATGGGCATAGGCCCCGAATTCGGAGCCGAGCCGCAACGGCGTCGCGTCCTGCAGATGGGTGCGGCCGATCTTGATGACATCGTGGAAGGCCTTGGATTTCTCCAGCAGCACCGCTTCCATGCCCTCAAGGGCGGGCAGCAGGCGGTTGTGGCATTCCAGGGCCAGGGCGATGTGCATGGCCGTCGGCATGCTGTCGTTGGACGACTGGGACATGTTGACGTGGTCGTTGGGATGGACCGGGTCCTTGGACCCCAACGTGCCGCCCAGGATGTCGATGGCCCGGTTGGCGATGACCTCGTTCAGGTTCATGTTGGTCTGGGTGCCGGACCCGGTCTGCCACACGGGCAGGGGGAACTGGGCGTCCCAGTCGCCGGCCGCGACCTCGCCCGCGGCCTGATCGATGGCATCGCCCAGGCGCTTGTCCAGCTTGCCCAGTTTCATGTTGGCCCGGGCGGCGGCCTGTTTCTGCCGCGCGAAGGCGTGGATCAGCGCCGTCGGCATGGTGCCCTCGCCGATGGGGAAATTTTCCAGGGCGCGCTGGGTCTGTGCCCCCCAGTATTTGTCGGCGGGCACCCGGACATCGCCGAGGGTGTCTTTTTCGATACGGTGAATGTTGCTTTCGTCCATGGCGATGAGCCTCCCTTGATGTGCGGGCGGCTCCTAGGCCGCCTTCGGACGCTTGAATTCGGCGAAGAAGTCGTTGCCCTTGTCGTCGACCACGATGAAGGCGGGGAAGTCCTTGATCTCGATCTTCCAGATCGCTTCCATGCCCAGTTCAGGATATTCGACCGTTTCAACCTTGGTGATGCAGTCCTGGGCCAGGCGTGCGGCCGGCCCACCGATGGAGCCCAGGTAGAAGCCGCCGTACTTGCGGCAGGCGTCGGTCACCTGCTGCGAGCGGTTGCCCTTGGCCAGCATGATCATGGAACCGCCGGCGGCTTGGAATTGCTCGACATAAGAATCCATGCGCCCGGCCGTGGTCGGCCCGAACGAGCCCGAGGCGTAGCCTTCCGGCGTCTTGGCCGGGCCGGCGTAATAGACGCCGTGGTCCTTGAAGTACTGGGGCAGGCCCTCGCCCGCATCCAGGCGTTCCTTCAGCTTGGCATGGGCGATGTCGCGCGCCACGATCAGGGAGCCCGACAGCATGACCCGGGTCTTCACCGGATGCTTGCTGAGTTCCTTCAACACCTCGGCCATGGGCCGGTTGAGGTCGATGGCCACGACCTCGCTTTTCAGGTCTTCATCCGTGACCTCGGGCAGGTACTTGGCGGGATTGGCTTCCAGTTCCTCCAGGAACACGCCGTCCTTGGTGATCTTGCCCTTGGCCTGGCGGTCGGCGGAGCACGACACGCCGATGCCGACGGGGCAACTCGCCCCATGGCGCGGCAGGCGGATGACGCGCACGTCGTGGCAGAAGTACTTGCCGCCGAACTGGGCGCCGATGCCCATGGTGCGGGTCAACTCGTGGATTTTTTCTTCCCATTCCAGATCGCGGAAGGCCTGGCCGAATTCGCTGCCTTGGGTCGGCAGTTCGTCCAAATACTTGGTCGAGGCCAGCTTGACGGTCTTCAAGGTGAGTTCCGCCGAGGTGCCGCCGATCACCACCGCCAGATGGTAGGGCGGGCAGGCGGCGGTGCCGAGGGTGCGGATCTTCTCGTCCATGAAGTTCATCAGGCCGGTGGGGTTGAGCAGCGCCTTGGTTTCCTGGAACAGGAACGTCTTGTTGGCCGACCCGCCACCCTTGGCGATGAACTGGAACTTATAGGCGTCGCCCGGCTCGGCATAGATGTCGATCTGCGCCGGCAGGTTGTTGCCCGTGTTCTTTTCGGTGAACATGTCGACGGGCGTGACCTGGGAATAGCGCAGGTTGGTTTCCGTGAAGGTCTTCATGACGCCTTCGGCGATCGCCGCCTCGTCGTCGAAGCCGGTGAACACGTTCTGCCCCTTCTTGCCCATGACGATGGCCGTGCCCGTGTCCTGGCACATGGGCAGCACGCCGCCGGCGGCGATGTTGGCGTTCTTCAAAAGGTCGAGGGCGACGAAGCGGTCGTTGTCGGACGCTTCCGGATCGTCGAGGATCTTGCGCAGCTGGGCCAGATGGGCCGGGCGCAGCAGGTGGGAAATGTCGTGGAACGCCTGTTTGGTCAGCTCGGTGATGGCCTCGGGCTCGACGGTCAGCACCGTGCGGCCGGCCACTTCCTGGGTGCTGACGCCGCCGTCCATGACTTTCTTGTAGGGGGTTTGGTCCGGACCCAGGGGAAACATCGTGTGATGTTCAAAGGTCATCGTCGCGGTCCTCGAAAGCTAGAGTGGGTTTTGTCTTTAAGAAGTCGGTTCGACCCCGGATGCGCGGCGGGCTATTTCTTGCGAAACGTGTCGAGTGCGATCACTTCGCCCATCTTGCCGTCGCCGTCGTCCTCGGTCGCATCTGAATTCGAGGCATCCAGGGAAATTTCCTGTTCCGCATAGATGCCGTCGTCTTCCAACTCGTCGTCTTCGTCCGTCGTGATCATCTTCAGTTGCAGGCCGAAGTTGACGGACGGATCGGAGAACGCGGTGATGGCGCGGAAGGGAACGCGCAGTCGCTCCCCCTTGCCCTTGAAGAACAGGGTAATTTCAAACGCGTCCTGGTCGACATGCAGATTGTCGAACTGGTGCTGGATGACGATGGTCATCTCTTCCGGGTGCTGGGCGTGCAGATAAGGCGGCACAACGACACCGGGGTCTTCCATGCGGAAGGTGATGTAGAAATGGTGTTCGCCGGGCAGGCCTTCGCGCGCGGCGTGGGCCAGGGCGTTGCGGATCACGGTGCGCAGCGCATCCTCGATCCAGACGTCATATCTCAGTGGGCTTTCTTCCATGCCCCGTTTTTAGCAGGGAACGCGGGCCAGAGTCTTGAGTAAATGAAGGTTCTGAATGCGAAGAAAGCGAAGACGGAAACACGCGGCCCCATCATTTCCTCCAATTATCCCTCCTGGCATGGAAATTGCGCTGCCTTCGGAAAACATTGGTTAAGTCGCCCGGCGCAGTTGCGCGCTGTTCGGAAGAAGGAGGGAGGCGTTCATGGCACATTCTCGAATATCGGTGAAAAAACAAGCGGGTGCGTCATATACCGTGCCGGACAACGAAGACTTTCGCCTGCAGGTTCTGCATTCGCATGCGATTCTCAATACGCCACCGGAGGCGCAATTTGACAGAATAGCGCGTCTGGCGTCCGTTCATTTCAGAGTTCCCATGTCGGTCATCGCGATGATCGATGCGGATCGTATGTGGTGCAAGGCATCCAGCGGTGTGGATCTCAAGGAAGCGCCGCGTGAGGATACGTTCTGCGCGCATACGATCAATGAGGCGAATGTCATGATCGTGTCGGACGCGACCAAGGATTCCCGGTTCAAGGACAATCCCTTCGTTGTGGGGCAACTTGGCCTGCGATTTTACGTCGGTGCCCCGCTGATCACCCGTGAAGGTGCCGTGTTGGGGGCTTTGTGCCTGCTCGACACCTATCCCCGGCAGTTCTTCTCGCCGGAAGACCGCCGGTATCTGACCGATCTCGCCGATGTCATTGTCGATCAGTTGGAAATGCGTCGTGCCCTTCTGAGCGCAATGCGAGATGACATGTATATCCTGGACTAACAGAAGTTGGCGGCATCTGTCGCAAAGTGCCGCAGAACCTCCCAGCAAGACCCAGATCCTCCGGATTCAACGGGGAAGTCATGATTCAGAATGTCGGGGGAAGAAGTGGGCGGCTTCTGTTGCCAGGTGCCGCCCGAACCCCGTTGTCGTTATGGCGTGTTAGGCCGCGACAGCAAGTGCTTCTGTGTTATCATTGGCACTTATCAAAATGGCCCGATATCGGCGGTACCATGCCGAGCACAAACCAAGCCTTTATTACACGCGTCGATCCTATTTCGCCCCCATCACAAACCGCGTGGCGCGCGCCGAAATTCCGTTAAAAATCTCAAACGCAGCTTGTGGTGGAGGCGCCGGGTACCGCCCCCGGGTCCGCTGTGCTTATTCCGCTTGGCGTTTAGCACCGTAGCCGGCAAGCCGGCAGGGCTAATATGGGGTAATCAGAGGCCTTCCGCAAGGGTGCGGACCTCGGCCAGGGTTTGCGCCGGCACGGGGATGCCCTTGGCACGGCGGTCGGTCAGATTGCGCATCTCTATCTCACCCGGCAACAAAACCTCGCCGCCTTCGTTGAACGGGGCGGTCGTCTTGATGCGGTCGCGGAAATCGGCCATGCGGCGATCATATTCGCCGGTCTCCAGCAGACGCGCGGGGTCGAGGGCGATGAAGAAATGAGACGTGCCCTGGGGGCCGTCCTCGTCCCACATCTGGCGGGTCTGGTCCAGGTATTCGCCGCCTGACATCAGGCCCGACAGGATGTCGACCATCAGGGCGATGCCGTAGCCTTTGTGCCCACCCATGAACTGGATGAAACCGTCAAGCCCGGCGGCGGGGTCCGTAGTCGGGTTGCCGTCCTTGTCGAGCGCCCAGCCCAGCGGCATGGGTTCGCCCGCGTCGCGCAGCTTGCGCATCTTGCCGCGCGCGGCGACGCTCTGGGCCATATCCAGGATGAAGGGCATGGAGCCCGATACCGGATCCGCCAGCGATCCCGGGGCGGCACAGCCGAAGGGGTTGTTGCCGACCTTCAGGTCGCGCCCGCCAAAGGGCGCCATGGCCGGGGACGCCCCCGTGCCGGTCATCAGGATCATGCCCGCCTGGGCGGCGAGATAACCGTAGCTGGCGGTGCCGCCGAAATGGCCGGAGCGGCGCACGGCGACATAGCTGATGCCCGTCGTCTTGGCCTTTTCCAGGGCGATATCGAAGGCGCGCTGGGCGGCGACATGGCCTTGACCATTGCCGCCGTCGACCACGGCGAGTGACGGCGCGCGGTCCTCCGTGGCGACCTTGGCCTTGGCATCGACGACCCCGGCCTGGATGCGCTTTACATACTGTTCGATGCGATGGACGCCGTGGGTCGACACGCCCATCAGATCCATCAGGATCAGATGGCGGGCGGTGACGGCGGCATCAGCGGCGGACAGGCCCGCATTTTCAAAGGCATGGGCGGCAAGCGCCGTAAGCTCGGCTTCGGCGATGATTTCTATGTTGGACATGAAGG
>DNMS01000018.1 GCA_003488105.1 Rhodospirillaceae bacterium | reverse complement strand
TGGCTTGGGCGAGAAGCTCGCGTGCCATGTCTTCCTGGCCCTTTTCGGCCGCCAGCCAGGCTTGCTCTATCATGTGTTTGACGGAAGGCGGCAGGCCCGCGACATCGTGGGCCATCTGTTTCAGGTTCGCGATGCTGGCTTGCCAGTCGTCATCATCTGACGGTCCCGCCATAACAGGTAATCCCCCTTACCAAGCAACTACTTAGCATAGCACAAACGGCGTGCCCGGCCAGTTCCCGTATTCATTGAATACGGCATGGTGGTTGCAAGAATGTCACGGGGGCGATGACGCCGCGGCTATTCCAGGGTTTTGCCCAGCCGCCCGGCCAGATTTTGGATGTATTGCCAGGCGACGCGGCCCGAGCGCGAGCCCCGGGTCACGGACCATTCATTGGCTTCGCGGCGCAAATCGACATCCGGGCCGTCCAGACCGTAGCGCTTGGCATAGCCCTCGACGATCTGGAAATAGGTCTGCTGATCCAGGTTGTGGAAGCCGAGCCACAGGCCGAAACGATCCGATAGCGACACCTTTTCCTCGACCGCCTCGCCGGGGTTAATGGCGGTGGAGCGTTCGTTCTCGATCATGTCGCGCGAGATCAGGTGGCGGCGGTTCGACGTGGCGTAGAACAGCACGTTTTCGGGCCGCCCCTCGATGCCGCCGTCGAGCACGGCCTTGAGCGATTTGTAGGACGTATCTTCGGTATCGAAGCTGAGATCGTCGCAGAACACCAGGCAGCGCCGCCCGCCGGCGCGCAGCACGGACAGCAGGGCGGGCAGGGAGGGGATGTCTTCGCGGTGGATTTCCACCAGCACCAGGGACTCGGGCTGCTCGGCGTTGATTTCCGCGTGCAGGGCCTTGACCAGCGAACTTTTGCCCGTGCCGCGGGCCCCCCACAGCAGGGCGTTGTTGGCGGGCAGGCCCTTGGCGAAGCGCTGGGTGTTGTTCATCAGCTGCTGGACCTGCATGTCGATGCCGCGCAGAAGGTCCATTTCGACCCGGTTGACCTTGGGCACGGGCTCCAGCCAGGAAGTGTCGGCGTGCCAGACGAAGGCGTCGGCGACGGACATATCATTTTCGGGGACAGGCGGCGGGGCGAGACGGTCCAGCGCATCGGCGATGCGGTCGAGAACCTTGTACATATCGATATCAGTCATGGCGGCGGAAATTAGGCCGGAGAGCGCAAGGCGTCAATCGTCTGCGTGCCGTCGCCGGCAATGGGCAAAAATTCGCCGGTTTGCGTTTGCATCGCGCGGTCTTGCGGTTATAGTCCCGCGCACCCAAATAAGACGACCGGTTTCCGGGTATTTAAGAACCGCCCCCGACGGTAAATGCGGGGGGAATGAGGAGATAAACATGTTGATTTCGCCCGCGTATGCCCAGGCCGCCGGTGGCGGTGGTGGTGGCGGCATTGAGGCGTTCCTGCCCCTGATCCTGATCTTCGTGATCTTCTACTTCCTGCTGATTCGTCCGCAGCAGAAGAAGATGAAGGAACACAAGCTCATGCTCGAAGCCGTCCGGCGCGGCGACAAGGTCGTCACGGGCGGCGGTATCGTGGGTACGGTGACCAAGGTCAACGAAGGCGACGAGGTGGTCGTCGAGATCGCCGAGGGCATCAAGGTCAAGGTGCGCAAGAGCACGTTGGCCTCGGTCGAAAGCAAGTCCGAGCCCCAGGCCGATTCCGGCAAGACCGCCGACAAGGGCGACGCCGCCAACGATGAAGGCGCCGCCAAGAAGAAGCCGGGCGGCCTGCGCGGCCTGCTGGGCGGCGGCAAGAAGGACAGTTGATCCTTTGCCCCTGGTCTTCGTTTCGTCCCATTCCTGACACGTCCGGTTAAGCACCCATGGTCTATTTCCCCAAGTGGAAGGTTGCGTTGGTCCTGGTGGTCTGCCTGCTGGGCGTGGCCTATTCCCTGCCCAACTTCCTGCCCAAGTCGCTGACCGAATCGCTCCCCGTCGGACTGCCGAGCCAGCAGGTCAACCTGGGTCTGGATTTGCAGGGCGGCTCTCACCTTCTGCTGGAGGTTGAGGTCGACGAGGTCGTCAGGCAGTACCTGGAAGGCATCGCCGAAAGCGCCCGTGCCGAGCTGCGCACCGCGCGCATCCGCGCCCGCGCCCTGGGTGTCGACGGCAATACGGTGGTCGTTACCATCGCCAAGGCGGACGAGGTCGAGAAGGCGCGCAATCTTCTGAAGCCGATCGAGCCGGGCGCCCAGGTCAGTGTCGACGGCGAGCGCATCACCATCACGCCGTTGGAACAGACCCTGTTGGAACGGCGGTCGTCCGCCCTGCAGCAGTCCGTGGAAATCCTGCGCCGCCGCATCGACGAGACGGGCACGCGCGAGCCGACCATCCAACGCCAAGGCGATAACCGGGTGCTGGTCCAGGTGCCCGGCCTGAAAGACCCGGAACGCCTGAAGGCGATCATCGGCAAGACCGCCAAGCTGACGTTCCAGCTGGTCGACATGGAAAATTCCGTGGCCGAGGCCCGCGAGCGCGGCCGTGTGCCGCCGGGTAGCGTGCTGCTGGAGGCGACCGAGGAAGACCGCGCCGTCGGCCGTCAGGACGCCTATCTGGTCAAGCGCCGGGTGCTGGTCTCGGGCGAGGATCTGGTCGACGCCCACCAAAGCTTCGAACAGCGCACCAATCAGCCGGTCGTCGGGTTCCGCCTGAATGCGCGCGGGGCCAAGAAATTCGGCGACGTGACGACCAAGAACGTGGGCCGGCCGTTCGCCATCGTGCTGGACAACAAGGTCATCAGCGCGCCGGTGATCCGCGAGCCGATCATCACCGGCAGCGGGCAG
>DNMS01000263.1:615-5945 GCA_003488105.1 Rhodospirillaceae bacterium | reverse complement strand
CTGGAGGTCGAGCGCGACCGCCGGGCCCGCGGCTGCCGGCCGCTGGCCTGGGAAGCCGAGGGTGCGCTGACCTTGGAGACCGGGGCCGGGCCGTTCACCCTGACCTGCATCGCCGACCGCATCGACCGCGACCCGGCCGAAGGGTTCGAAATCATCGATTACAAGACCGGCCGCACGCCGAGCCAGAAGCAGGTCGAAAGCGGCTTTTCCCCGCAACTGCCCCTGGAGGCTGCCGTGCTGCGCGCGGGCGGGTTCGACAAGCTGGCGGCGGGCGGGGTCTCAGCCCTGGCCTATTGGAAGATGTCGGGCGGGCGAGAGGCCGGCAAGGTGGTAAACCTGGACGGCGTCGACCAATTGACCGAGGACGCGGCCCAGGGCCTGGCCCGGCGGGTCGTGTTCTTTTCCGATCCCGCGACGCCCTACGCGCCCCGGGTCAAACCCATGTTCGACACGGACCAGGGGGATTACGACCATCTGGCCCGTGTGCGCGCCTGGAGCGCCGTCGGCGGGGAGGACGGCGAATGAAGGAAACCCGCGCACAAGCCACCCGGGTTCAGGCCGACGCGGCGCAGCCGAGCGTTTCGGCCTGGGTCTCCGCCAACGCGGGGACCGGCAAGACCCACGTGCTGACCAACCGGATCGTGCGGCTGCTGCTGAGCGGGGTCCGCCCGGGCCATATCCTTTGCCTGACCTACACCAAGGCATCGGCCGCCGAGATGGCCAACCGGCTGGCGCGGCTGTTGGGCAAATGGGCGGTGATGGACGACGACACCTTGAAGGAAGACTACCGCCAGCAGACCGGCGTGCCGCTCGACCATGCCGACCTGGCCCGTGTGCGCCGCATGTTCGCCGAAGTCGCCGACACCACGGACGGCCCCAATATCCGCACCATCCATTCGTTCTGCGAATCCCTGTTGGGCCGCTTCCCCCTGGAAGCCGGAATCGCCCCCCATTTCAAGGTGATGGACGAACGCACGGCGGCGGAACTGCGGCGCGAAGCGCGCGACCGCGTGTTGAATGCCACCACCGAAAAACCCGACAGCGCCGCCGCGCGGGCCATGGACCACCTAGCCGGGCTACTCGACGAAAGCGGCTTCGACGATTTGATGACGTCCCTGGATTTCGCCCGCGGCCGTCTCAACCGCCTGTTCCGTGATTACCAGGGCACGGCGGGCCTGGCCGCCGCGACGCGCCGCAAGCTGGGCCTGGGGCCCGAGGACGACCGGGCGGCGGTGATCCTGGGCGGGCCTTCGCCGGATGACACATCCCTTCGCCAAGCCGCCCAAGCGCTTTCCGGCGGCAAGAAAACGGACAAGGACCGGGCCGACCTGATGGCCCCCTGGTTGGCGGCGGACGACGCGGGCCGGGTCGCGGCGTTCGACGATTACAGCCGCGCCTTCCTGACCCAGAAGCGGACGCCGCTCGCCCGCGTGGCGACCCAAGACGTTGAAAAGCAGGCTCCCGGCACCCAGGCGGCACTGGAAGCCGAACAGGCGCGGGTCGCGGCCATCGACGAAAAATTGCGCGCCCTGGCCATTGCCGACAACACGGCGGCGCTGATGGACCTGGCGGCGGCGCTGGCCGACGCCTATGCCGAGCTCAAGGACAGCCGGGCCCTGATGGATTACGACGATCTGATCCTCAAAACGGCGAACCTGCTGCGCCATTCGCCGGGGGCGGTCGCCTGGGTGCATTACAAGCTGGACGGCGGGATCGCCCATATCCTGATCGACGAGGCCCAGGACACGGCACCGCCGCAATGGGAAATCCTGAAGTCCCTGGCCGACGAGTTCTTTTCCGGCGAGGGGGCCTGGGGTATGAGCCGCCAAGGCCCGCGCACGGTGTTCGCCGTCGGCGACGAAAAGCAATCCATCTACAGTTTTCAGGGGGCGGAGCCCGCGCGGTTCGAGGAAACGCGCGCCCATTTCGCCGAGAAGGCGCGGGCGGTGGGGCTCGGCGGGTCACTGGAGACGTCACAGGAGATGTCCGTTTCCTTCCGTTCCGTCACGCCGGTGCTGGAGGCCGTCGACAATACCTTCCAGCCGGAAGACCTGCGTGCTTCCCTGAGCTCCCTGGGGCGGGTCGTGCGCCATCATGTGGACCGCGCCGGCGATGGCGGGCGGGTCGAGATCTGGCCGCCCGTCAAACCCGAGGAGGAAGATCAGCCCGACGCCTGGGACGCGCCGGTCGACCGGCCGGGACCGAGGGCCCCCGTGGTCCAAGTCGCCCAGAACATCGCCCAGACGGTGGCGGACTGGATCGCCGGCGGCGAGATGCTGGTCTCGCAAGGCCGTCCGATCACGGCGGGCGATATCCTGATCCTGGTCCGCAAGCGCGGGCGCTTCATGGAAGAAATGGTCCGCCAACTGAAGCAACGGAACATTCCCGTCGCCGGCACGGACCGCATGGTCTTGACCGAGCAGATGGCGGTCATGGACCTGATGGCCCTGGGCCGTTTCGTACTGCTGCCCGAAGACGATTTGACCCTGGCGACGGTATTGAAGGGCCCGCTGTTCGGGTTCACGGACGATGACGACCTGACGCCGCTCTGCCACGGGCGGCGGGGAACCCTGTGGTCGGAACTGCGCGACCGCAAGGGTGAGCGGGACAACTGGCGGACGGCGGCGGAGACACTCACCGACCTACTTGCCGGGGCAGACGCCGCCCCCCCCTATGAATTCTTCGCCCATGTTCTGGGCCCGCTGCGCGGGCAGGAGAAGTTCCTCCGCCACCTGGGGCCGGACGCGGCCGACCCGGTCGACGAATTCATGGCCCTGGCCCTGCAGTTCGAGCGCGAACACGCGCCGTCCCTCGAACGGTTCCTGCATTGGGCGGAGGCCGGCAAGACGGAAATCAAGCGGGATCTGGATCAGGCCGCCGGCCATGTCCGGGTGATGACCGTGCACGGCGCCAAGGGCCTGGAAGCCCCCGTGGTGTTCCTGCCCGATACCTGCCAAGGCGGCGGCCGCGGCAAGCCCATCAGCCTGTTGTGGGATGACGGTGACGGCATCACGGACAGCGGCGCGGTCTATTGGCCGGGGCGCAAGGACGACGATTGCACGGTGACGGCGGCATTGCGCGCCGGGGTCGAAGCGGCGCGCGAGGCCGAGGAACGGCGGCTGCTCTACGTCGCCATGACCCGCGCCAGGGACAGGCTTTACGTCACCGGATGGGACGGCAGGCAGAAACGGCCCGAAGGCTGCTGGTACGCGTTGATCCGCGCCGGGATGGCGCGGGCGGGCGCGGTCGTCGTGGCAGCCGACGGCACGGACGAAGAAGACGCCGGCCTGGTTCTCGACTGGCCCCAGACGGCACCCGTCGAGGCCAAGGTGCCCGATGCCGCCGAACAGCCCGAAGCGCCGCCCGCCTGGCTGTTCACCCCGCCCGCGGCGGAGCCTGATCCGCCCAAACCGCTGGCCCCCTCCAGGCCCGAAGACAGCCCGCCCGCCGCCTCCCCGTTGGGATCGGACGACGGAGCCCGGTTCAAGCGCGGGCTGATCGTGCACAAGCTGCTGGAAAGCCTGCCGGATCTGACGCCCGAGGACCGCGCGCCGGCGGCCCAACGCTACTTGGCCCGCCCGGGCCATGACCTGAGCCCGGCCGAACAGGCGGAAATTGTCGCGGAAACCCTGGCCCTTCTGGGCGATCCCGCCCTGGCCCCCCTGTTCGGCCCCGGCAGCCGGGCCGAAGTGCCCCTGGTGGCGCAGGCCGGCGGGCGGGTGATTTCCGCCCGCATCGACCGCCTGTTGGTCACGGAATCAGAGGTCCTGATCGCCGATTTCAAGACCAACCGGCCGCCGCCGGAGCGCATCGAGGACGTCCATCCCGGCTATATCGCGCAAATGGCGGGATACCGCCGGGCGTTGATGGATTTGTATCCGAACCGGCCCGTGCGCTGCGCCCTGATCTGGACGATGGGGGCGCGGCTGATGCCTCTTCCGGACGCGATTTTGGACAAATCCGGCCTCTAAGTCCCGGAGAAAGCAAGGGGAATTTTTGTGCCCGCCAGGGCTGCTTGACGGGGCCGGGGCGCGACCCTAGATTCAAGACCAGGGCAAGGAACTGAAAGTTCCCGCCCCGGGCCGCAAGAGAACCCAGGCGGCATGTCCCAGAAACTGAATTTCCATAAAAACTGTACCCCGACACAGATCCCAAGGTGAGCGATATGCCGAAAAAGATAACCGACGACTCCTTCGAAACCGACGTTCTTGGATCGAGCGAGCCTGTCCTGGTCGATTTCTGGGCCGAATGGTGTGGCCCGTGCAAGCAGATCGCCCCGGCGCTTGAGGAATTGGCCAGCGAACTGCAAGGCAAGGTCACCGTGGCCAAGCTGAACATCGACGATAACCCCTCGACCCCCGGCAAGTACGGCGTGCGCGGCATCCCGACCCTGATGCTGTTCAAGAACGGCGAAGTGGCGGCGACCAAGATCGGCGCCCTGCCGAAAAGCAAGCTGCAGGAATGGCTGGAGCAGAACATCTAGCGCCCGCAAGGCGTTAGAGGTTCCCCAGGAAAGATGAGCCGGCTCGACGTCCATCAAATACCGGTCCTGAACGACAACTATGTCTATCTGGCCCATTGCCCGGAAACGGGGGCGACCGCCGTGGTCGACCCCGCCGTGGCGGGGCCGGTGCTGGACGCGGCCCGGGCCAAGGGCTGGACCATCAGCCATATCCTGAACACCCACCACCACGGCGACCACACGGGCGGCAACCAGGAAATCAAGGCGGCCACGGGCTGCACCATCGTCGGCCCGCGCGCCGACCATGCGCGCATTCCCGGCATCGACGTACAGGTCGGTGACGGCGATACCTATATGCTGGGCAATGCCGAGGCCCGGGTCTACGACGTGCCCGGCCACACGCGCGGCCATATCGCCTTTTGGTTCGAGGGATCGGACGCCCTGTTCTGCGGCGATACCCTGTTCGCCATGGGCTGCGGGCGGCTGTTCGAGGGCACGCCCCAGCAGATGGTCAAATCCCTGGCGAAATTCAAAACCCTGCCCCCGGAAACCCGGGTATTCTGCGCCCATGAGTACACGCAATCCAACGGCCGCTTCGCCCTGTCGGTGGAGCCCGACAACGACGCCCTGATTCAGCGCATGCAGGACGTCGACGCGGCACGGGCGAAAAACATTCCGACCGTGCCGTCGACCATCGGCATCGAATTGAAGACCAATCCCTTCCTGCGCGCCGACAGCCCGGACCTGCAGAAGACCATCGGCCTGGCCGGCCGGGATTACGTCGAGGTCTTCGCCGAAACCCGGCGGCTCAAAGACAACTTCTAGGCTGCCCCGCCATGACCAAGCCGGAAGACCTGCCCTATACCAT
>DNMS01000263.1:0-410 GCA_003488105.1 Rhodospirillaceae bacterium | reverse complement strand
CCCGCGCGCCCCGCCAAACCCATGAGCTGATGCCCGGCGACCGCGTGACCGTGCCCGTGAAGACGGCCCATGAAGTACACGGCAAGGACGGGGCCGGCTGCAAGTTCATGCTGGTCCAGGGGATCGGCGAACACGATTTCCACCCGGTCGGCTAGACCTTAGACATCATACCGATCAGTCGGCGGCGGCGGGTTGTGGTGCCCGTACCTGCCTGAGTTCGCCCAAGGCGCGGCGGATGATTTCGGCCGAGGCGAACAGCGCCAGGCCCGCGATGATCCCGCCCACGGCGACGTCGGGCCAGAAGGTGCCTGACAGCCAGACGCCGCCCCCCGCCGCGATGACGGCGACATTGGCAATGGCGTCGTTACGCGAACACAGCCAGACGGAACGCATGTTGGCGTCGCCCTCGC
>DNMS01000073.1 GCA_003488105.1 Rhodospirillaceae bacterium | reverse complement strand
GACCCTTGACGTCGGGTGGCGGCGTATCGGCCATCACAGAACCTGACGCAACATGGCCATCCCGGCCCAAAAGCCGAAAATGCAGAGCACGACCGAACCGCCGATATAGAGGGCCGCAGCCCCGATTTGCCCGCGATCGATCAAGGTATAGGAATCCAGAGAGAACGTGGAAAAGGTCGTGAAGGCGCCCAACATGCCGACCACCAGGAAGGCCCGCATTTCCGGCGGCGGCGACCAGTACAGGGCGCTGATTTCGATCAGCGCGCCCAGAACGAAAGAACCCACGAGGTTGACCGTGAAGGTGCCCCAGGGAAATCCATGGCCCAACTGGCTGCCCACGGCGTTCATCACCAGGAACCGCCCGACAGCGCCCACGGCGCCACCCATGGCCACGGCAAACAGCATCTTCATCACAGGTTCCCCGTCATCATTCCGGTCCTTGCCCCCGTTCGGCGCTCAATCTACTCCGAAGATGAACCGCCGTCGTCCCCCTTGGTTCGCTGGCGCCGTAACTTGTCCCAATAGGCCAGGCGCTTGGTGATCTCGCGCTCGAACCCGCGGTCGCGCGGTGAATACAGCCGCGTACGCGCCATGCCGTCGGGGAAATAGTTCTGTCCGGAAAAACCGTCCTCGGTATCGTGGTCATAGGCGTAGTCCTTGCCGTAGTCCAGGTCCTTCATCAGCTTGGTCGGCGCGTTGAGGATATGTTTCGGCGGCATTAGGGATCCGGTTTCCCGCGCCATGCGGCGGGCAGCCTTCTCGGCCTTGTAGAGGGCGTTGGATTTCGGCGCGGTGGCCAGATAGGCAACCGCCTGAACCAGGGCCAGTTCGCCCTCGGGCGAGCCCAGGCGCTCATAGGTGTCCCAGGCGGCCAGGGCCTGCGGCAAGGCCTGGGGATCAGCCAAGCCGATATCCTCGGATGCGAATCGAACCAGCCGGCGGGCGACGTAGAGCGGATCCTCCCCCCCTTCGAGCATGCGCGCGAACCAGTACAGCGCCGCATCAACATCCGAGCCGCGCAGCGACTTGTGCAGCGCCGAGATCAGGTTGTAATGGCTTTCCTGTCCCTTGTCATAAAGCGGCATGCGCTTCTGCACGGCGGCCGCCAGACCGGCGGGATCGAGCGGCGCCGTCAGCCCCATGGCGTCCAGGTTCTCGACCATGTTCAACAGATAGCGCCCGTCACCGTCGGCCATGGCGGCCATCGCCTGACGGGCGTCGGCATCCAGCGGCAGCGGATGGCCCAGTTCCGCTTCGGCTCGAACCATCAATTCCTCAAGTGCCGTCGAGTCCAGGCGATTCAAAACCAACACCTGGGCGCGCGACAGCAAGGCCGGGTTCAGTTCGAACGACGGGTTTTCCGTGGTCGCGCCGATCAGCACCACCGTACCGTCCTCCACATAGGGCAGGAAACCGTCCTGCTGGGCCCGGTTGAAGCGATGAATCTCGTCGATGAACAGCAGGGTCCCCTGCCCCATCCTGCGCCGTTCCTTGGCCCGATCGAACACCTTACGCAGGTCGGCGACACCGGAAAACACCGCCGACAGGGGCTCGAAATGCAGCGAGACGTGATCGGCCAGAAGCCGCGCCAGGGTCGTCTTGCCCGTGCCGGGCGGCCCCCAGAACACGATGGAGGTCAGTTTTCCCGCCTTGACCGCGCGGCCGATGAAACCGTCGGGGCCGGTCAGATGGGTCTGGCCGACGACATCGGCGATGGTCTTTGGCCGCAGGCGGTCAGCCAGCGGACGCGGTGATTGGCTTTCGAAAAGCGTGCTCACCCTTCGAACCGCTCGGTGATCTCGCGGCCCTGGCGTTCGATGGTGATTTCCCAGGACGGCGCCTGCTTTGAAAACACGGTCAGCGCGTCGCGCACCAAGCCGATGTCGTTGCCGTTGACCCGTTTCACGAAATCGCCGGGGCGCAGGCCGATCTTGTCGGCCGGCGCGCCGCGCCGGACCTGCAGCACCATTACCCCCCGTTTGAAGGTATCGACGCCCAGTTCATCACCCAGCGCCGGCGACATGTTGACGACCACCGCCCCCGTCAGCGGGTGACGGCCGGCCAGTTCCGATCGGTTGCGGGCGGGGAATTCCACCGGCGCCTCGATTTCCAGCTTGAGCGCCTCCAGGCGGCCCTGACGCCAGATGCGCAGCGGCACGGTCTCACCCAGCGGCGTCGTCGCGACACGGAACTTGAGCGCCGTCGTATCCCGCACCTCATGGCCGTTGACGGCCAGGATGATATCGCCGCGCTTGATCCCCGCGCGGTCAGCGGCGGACGCCGGATAGACGTCCTCGATAATGACCCCGCCGGGCCGGTCGAGCCCCAGCGAGTTGGCGATATCCGCCGTCACCGGCCGGCCGGCAGCACCGATCCACGGCCGCACCAGCCGCCCGCCCTTGACCACGCCATTGACCACGGCACGCACCATGTTGGAGGGAATCGCGAAGCCGATGCCCAGGGAGCCCCCGGTCTTGGAATAGATCGCCGTGTTGATGCCGAGCAGGCGGCCGTCGAGCCCGACCAACGCGCCTCCCGAATTGCCCGGGTTGATGGCCGCGTCCGTCTGAATGAAAAAGTTCAAATCCGTCCCGGCGTTGGCCATCTGGGTCCGCGCCAGGGCCGAAACGATGCCGCTGGTCACCGTCTGCCCGACACCGAAGGGATTGCCGATGGCCAGCACGAGATCACCGACCTTGATCGAATCGGAGTCGGCAAGATCCAGGACAGGCAAGTCAGCGGGCGCTCCTTCCAGTCGCAGAACGGCGAGATCCGTGCGGTCGTCGGTGCCGATGATCTTGGCCTCATACTCACGGCGGTCGTGCAGAACGACCTTAATTTCGTCCGCCCCTTCGATGACGTGGTTGTTGGTGACGATCAGGCCGTCGGCCCGCACGATGACGCCCGATCCCAGGGAATTCTGCACACGTTCCCGCGGCTGCTGCCCAAATTTATCGCCCAGATTGGGGCCGAGAAAGCGCTGGAAAAAAGGGTCGTCGAACAGAGTCGTGCGGCGGCGTTGGACCTTTTTCGCCGTGAAGATGTTGACCACCGCGGGAGCGGCCTGTTCGACCACGGGGGCGTAGGACAGCATGACCTGGTCACGGTTGTCGGGGACCTCGCGGCCCGCGGATTGGGCATGGGCCTCCGGCGTGGCTAGGACGACACCCAGGCTGAGAACGGCACCAAGAACGGACGGGCGGGCCAGGATCGACATCATCGGCAAGGGAGGCTCCAGGATCAGGTGTGCGGGACGGTCGAAACCGTGTTCATAGCAGGATTTAGCCCATTTGTGGCGTGGTCAAGGCCTGCCCGCGCGAACGAGAGGCCGCAAAACGAAAAAGCGCGGCCGAAGCCGCGCTTTCCCAAATTCTCGGCTGAGCCGACGGCATCCCTATTCCAGGGCGTCCGCCGCTTCCATTTCCGCAGCGTGCCGGGCCTTATCTTCGGCGCCCTTGGCATCCGGGTCGCGGTCGACCAGTTCGATCACGGCCATCGGGGCCGCGTCGCCGTGGCGGAAACCCGCCTTCAGCACGCGGGTATAGCCGCCCGGGCGATCCTTGTAGCGCTCAGCCAGCGTGCCGAACAGCTTGGCCACGGCCGCATCGTCCTGCAGGAAGGACACGGCCTGGCGCCGCTGGTGCAGCGAGCCCTTCTTGCCCAGGGAGATCATGCGGTCGGCGAACCGGCGCAGTTCCTTGGCCTTGGGCAGGGTCGTGGTGATCTGTTCGTGGATGATCAGCGATGCCGCCATGTTGGAGAACATGGCCTTGCGATGGCTGGCGGTGCGGTTGAGTTTGCGGTATCCGCTGCGGTGTCTCATGTCAGGCTCCTTTTTTCAGTTATTCGCCCGGGCGTGCCATTTTACCCCCTGGGGCGCCCGGCCAGCCGATGATCGGATGGCCGGGGTGGTTCTTTAAGTCAGAACGGCGCGCCGGGGTTACCGGCGCGCCGCCGGATCAAAAGGGATCTTCCAGTTTCTTGGCCAGTTCCTCGATGTTCTCGGGCGGCCAGGCGGCAATTTCCATGCCCAGATGCAGACCCATGGAGGCCAGAACTTCCTTGATTTCGTTCAAGGACTTGCGGCCGAAGTTGGGCGTGCGCAGCATGTCGGCTTCGGTCTTCTGAACCAGATCGCCGATGTAAATGATGTTGTCGTTCTTCAGGCAGTTGGCCGAACGCACGGACAGTTCCAGTTCGTCGACCTTGCGCAGGAGATTCTTGTTGAACGGCAGGTCTTCCTGCTGCGCTTCCTCGCGGGCGTGTTCCGGCTCGTCGAAGTTGATGAACAACTGCAACTGGTCCTGCAGAATGCGGGCGGCGAGCGCCACCGCGTCTTCCGGCGTGACGGAACCGTTGGTCGTGACGACCAAGGACAGCTTGTCATGGTCGGTGACCTGGCCGACGCGGGTATTGTCGACCTTGTAGGCGACCTTGCGGACCGGCGAGTAAACGGCATCAATGGGGATCAGGCCGATCGGGCTGTCTTCGGCGCGGTGCTGGCTGGCCGGCACATAACCCTTCCCGGTTTCCACGGTCAGTTCCATGTTCAGCTTGCCGTCACGGTCCAGGTGGCACAGCACCAGGTCCGGATCCATGACTTCGATGTCCGCACCCGTATCAATCATGCCGGCAGTCACGATGCAGGGCCCATCGGCCTTCAGCGTCATCCGCTTCGGCCCCTGAGCCTGCATGCGCAGGCCCATGGACTTGATGTTGAGAACGATATCGGTCACGTCTTCGCGCACGCCGGGAATCGACGAGAATTCATGCAGCACACCGTCGATCTGGATCGACGTGACCGCGGCACCCTGCAGCGACGACAGCAGGATGCGCCGCAGCGCATTGCCCAGGGTCAGGCCGAAACCGCGTTCCAGCGGTTCGGCGACTATGGTCGCCTGGCGCAGCGGATCGACGCCCGGGTTGATGTCGAGCTTGTTCGGTTTAATAAGTTCTTGCCAATTTTTCTGAATCACGTCAGTGACCTCGCGTTCACTTGAACCATCGTCAGGGACCGTTGCCGGACGGCCCCCATTTCATTGTGTTCCCAAGCGGCGTAAGCGGCCTGCGGCCGGGAACCCGGGCAGCGGCCGATCGGAGCCCCTGATGGCCGTCTGCCCGCAGGAGGAACTAAACCCGGCGGCGTTTCCGCGGACGGCAACCGTTGTGCGGGATCGGCGTCACGTCACGAATGGCGGTGATGGTGAACCCGATCGCCTGCAAAGCCCGCAGGGCGGATTCACGACCTGAACCCGGCCCCTTGACCTCGACGTCGAGGGTCTTCATGCCGTGTTCCTGCGCCTTCTTGCCGGCGTCTTCACCAGCGACCTGCGCCGCATAGGGGGTCGATTTACGCGACCCCTTGAACCCCATGGAACCGGCCGATGACCAGGCAATGGCGTTGCCCTGCGCGTCGGAGATGGTAATCATGGTGTTGTTGAACGTGGAATTGATGTGCGCCACGCCGGAGGCGATGTTCTTACGCTCGCGGCGCCGCGGGCGGGCTGTTGCTGCCTTAGCCATAACTTAAAATCCTTGCCCTAGCCGTTATTTCTTCTTACCCGCGATGGCCTTGGCCGGGCCTTTGCGGGTGCGCGCGTTGGTATGGGTACGCTGTCCGCGCACGGGCAGGCCGCGACGATGGCGGAGACCGCGGTAACAGCCCAGATCCATCAAACGTTTGATGTTCATGGCCGTTTCGCGGCGGAGGTCGCCTTCGACCTGGAAGTCACGGTCGATGGTCTCACGAACCCGCGCGACCTCGTCTTCCGTCAGTTCATTGACGCGCCGGTCCAGGGGGATTCCGACACTGTCACAAATCTTCCGCGCGGACGTGCGGCCAATGCCATGAATATAGGTCAAGGCAATCACCACCCGTTTCGCCGTCGGAATATTAACACCCGCAATACGCGCCAAGGCTTTCGCTCCTCACGTTCGACAAAAAACTCAAGAGCAAGTCCCCGCTCCGTAGAATCACCGGACTTGCTCTAACTCGTTGTATTCAAGACAAAAACGTCGCAACGAACGGTTCCGTGCGTTCGAATTCGCCTGGAAATTTTCAAAATCCGCCGGGCCTGAAAAGAGGCGCGATTATAGGCACTTGCGCCCCCAAGTCAACCTGGGGCAAAGGCCTTTTTCACACCCCTCACGCCTGACCGATTACTCCTTTCAGCTGGGCCGTCACGGCGTCGATGTCGGCCATGCCGTCAACGTCGTACAGAAGCCCTTGGTCCTTGTAGTAAGCCAGGATCGGCGCGGTCTGGGCATGATAGGCGTCCAGTCGGTTCCGCACCGTTCCTTCGGTATCGTCGGCACGGCGGGTAAACTCCGTCGCACCGCATTTGTCGCACACGCCATCCTTGGCGGGCTTTTCGAACTCGTCGTGGTACCCCTTGCCGCATTTGGCGCAGGTGTAGCGACCGGTGATTCGCTTGACCATGGCGTCGTCGTCAACGGCCAGCTCGATCACGTGGTCGAGGCTCAATCCCTTGTCGGCGAGCATGGCGGCCAGGGCTTCGGCCTGCGGCACGGTGCGCGGAAAGCCGTCCAGAATGAACCCCTTCGCGCAATCGGCCTGCTCGATCCGGACGGCGATCATGTCGATGATCAGGTCGTCGGGGACCAGGTCACCACGGGCCATGATCTCTTTCGCCTTGTTGCCGAGGTCGCTGCCCGAGGCAACGGCGGCGCGCAGCATGTCACCTGTCGACAATTGAACAAGCCCGTAAGCTTCCTCAAGCCGCTTCGACTGCGTCCCCTTGCCCGCGCCCGGCGGCCCCATCAGCAACAAAATCATTAACGCCTCCCCCGCAGCCGCTGTTTCTTGATCAGGCCTTCGTACTGATGCGCGATCAAATGCGACTGAA
>DNMS01000208.1:16877-20507 GCA_003488105.1 Rhodospirillaceae bacterium | reverse complement strand
AGGCCTTCAATTCCGTCTCCAGGGCCGAATCGTCATATTTCCCGTGATGGACCACGACCGAGGGCGGCAGGCGCAGGGTAAAGCGCCCGTCGTCCGTCGGGTATCCGACGGTCAAGCCGGCCACGGGATAAACTCCCTTGGGCAGGCTGAGCAATTCGCAGATATCCGACGTATGAGCGCGCACGGCCGACACCGGACAGGTCCCCAGTCCCTTGAACCCGGCGGCGGTGATGAAGGACATCATGGCCAGCGATGCATCCACGGCCGCGTTCATGAAGGTGTCGAGGGTGTTGTTGACGTGTTCCTTGCCCCGCATCCCTGCGATGCGCTGGCCCCGGTGCATGTCGGCGCAGAACACCAGGAAGCGCGACGCCTCGGCGATCCAGGGCATGGAGCCGATCATGTCGGAAATGGCCTGCTGCTGATCCTTGTCCGTGACGACGATGGCGTATTGCTGAAGGTCCGACTTGGCGGGTGCGGACTGGGCCGCCGCAAGCAGGGTTTCCAGCATGCCGTCGGTCACCGCCTCGCGCCCATAATGGCGGCACACCCGGCGGCCGATCATGCGCGCCACGGGTTCGTCCAGCAGCAGGTCGGTGTCGTCATGGCGGGGGTTGAGGCCGAACCGGCCCAGGAACAGGTCGTTACGAAACGGCATGTGCAGTCTCCTTCAAATGTATCAGTTTAGGCGCCGACGCCGAGAAACGGCGCCAGTTCGGCCCAGACGGCATCGGGGGCTTCTTCGGCCAGGAAATGGCCGCAGGGCAGCGGCCCGCCCTTTACCGCGTCGGCCCATTCGCCCCAGACGTCGAGGGCCGAAACCTTGCCGTCGGTCTTCGGCCCGCCGGCCTTCCGTGCCCCGCCCCACAGCGCCAGCACGGGACAGCGCATCTTGTTGCCGGCGTCCAGGTCGGCGCGGTCCAATTCGTCGTCGATGGTGGCGCCTGCGCGGTAATCCTCGCAATTGGCGTGGATGACATCGGGATTGCGATGGGCGCGCTTGTATTCCTCCAAGGCGCCATCGGCGAAGGCCGACATGTCCGCCGACCAGCTTTCCAGCAACCATGTCAGCCAGAAATCCGGATCATGGCCGATCAGGGTTTCCGGCCGGGGATGGGGCTGGGCCAGAAACAGCCAATGGAACGAGCCCATGGCCCAGTTCTTGTTGGCGCGCTGCCACACGCTGCCCGTGGGCACCACGTCGAGGGAACACAGCCGCGTGACGGCATCCGGGAAATCCATGGCCATGCGGTGGCCGACCCTGGCCCCCCGGTCGTGGCTGACCACGGCGAAGGTCTCGTGCCCCAGGCCCGCCATCACCTTGACCAGGTCACGGGCCATGGCGCGTTTGGAATAGGGCGTGTGGCGGTCGTCCGTCGGCGGGCAGGAACTGTCGCCATAGCCGCGCAGGTCCGGGCAGACCACGCGATGGGTTTTGGCCAGTTTCGGCGCCAGATGCCGCCAGATGATATGGGTTTGCGGATAGCCGTGGATCATCAGGACGGCGGGAACATCGTCACCGTCCGGGCCGCCGATCCGCAGGTTGATCTCGGCGCCGTCGCCCGCCATGCGTTTCAATTCGAAACCGTCGAACATTGTGCGGCTCCCAACCTGCTCCTCAGACCCCGTGGTAATCCTTGTACCAGTCGATGAAGCGGGGAATGCCCTGCTCGATCGGGGTCACGGGATTAAACCCGAAATCGCGGATCGAGGCATCGATATCCGCATAGGTCTCCGCCACGTCGCCGGGCTGCAGCGGCTGGAAATCGATCTCCGCCTTGCGTTGAAGCGCTTCTTCCAGCACCTGCACAAAGCGCATGAGCTGTTCCGAGCGGTTGTTGCCCAGGTTGTAGATGCGGTGCGGCGTGCCGTCGGGGGCCTTCGGCGTGGTCGCCAGAACACCCAGGATGCCGCCGACGATGTCGTCGATGAAGGTGAAGTCGCGACGCATCTCGCCGTTATTGAACACGGGGATCGGCTCTCCCGCGATGATCTTCTTGGTGAAGATATAGGCCGCCATGTCCGGTCGGCCCCAGGGGCCGTAGACCGTGAAGAAGCGCAGCCCCGTCATCGGCAAGGCGTACATGCGGGCATAGCTTTCCGACAGCAGTTCCATGGACCGCTTGGTCGCGGCGTAGAGCGACACCGGATGTTCGACCGGGTCGTCGACCGAGAACGGCAGCTTGGTATTGGCGCCGTAGACCGAGGACGACGACGCATAGACGAAATGCTTCAGGTCCTTCAGCTTGCGCGCGGCCTCCATCAGCACCAGATGGCCTTCGACGTTGGACTTCGTATAGGAATAGGGATTGATCAGCGAATAACGCACCCCCGCCTGGGCCGCCAGATGGATGATCCCGGTGATGTCGGGATGGCGGGCGAAGGTCTGTTCCATCGCCTCGCGCTCGGAAATATCGGCGCGCACCATGGAAAAGCCTTCCTGGGCCAGCAGGCGCGCGGCGCGGTTTTCCTTCAGCGCGACGTCGTAATAGTCGTTGAAGTTGTCGATGCCGATCACCTTCTCGCCCCGCGCCAGCAGCGCCTGCGAGGTATGAAAGCCGATAAAGCCGGCAGCACCGGTAACCAGAATACTCATGAACGGAAAGACCCCTGACGTTGACCGCAGCCGGTATAGCCGCTTGGGAATCAAAAATCACGGGCCAATCACCCCCGTGCCGAAAGAAACCCGCCATCGGCGAAGATTCTTTCCGCCCCCGGGGCCGGTCGCGGCAGGGGATGGCGCAATATCGCCCCACCACGCCAGAAAATTGCGATTTACGCGCCCCCGATTGCAGGCCGTCCCGGCTTCCCGTAACNNAAGCATGGGTGACGTCATTTTCTTTATCTCCTCCTGGGTTGCAAAAACTATAGAACGTATAAAGAACAAATGAAAAGTACGGAGTCGCCGAACCAAGGTGCGGGCGGTCGGCCCTGGCTGATAATTTTCTTTCCCGTCAGGGCAGAGCGGTCGTGGCGTGATGACGAGCAAGGTTCCGTTTTCATCAGAAAATTGCGATTTGCGCCCCCCCGGATTGCGGGCCGTCCCGGCTTCCCGTAACGTTGGTGTCGGGTGCCGCCGCCGCGCGCCACAACAGGAAGGAAATCGGTGAAGCTTCGCAGCGTCAGCCTCGACGATAAATACGGCCTTTCCGAAGGCCGCGTGTTCCTGACCGGAACCCAGGCCCTGGTGCGCCTGAACCTGATGCAGCGCCAGCGCGACCTGGCCCAAGGGTTGAACACGGCGGGCTACGTCACCGGCTACCGGGGCTCCCCGCTTGGCGGCATCGACCGGGAATTCGGCCGCGCCAAGCGCTTCCTCGACGATCATCACGTCAAATTCCACCCCGCCGTGAACGAGGACCTGGCCGCCACCGCCATCTGGGGCTCACAACAAATCAACCTGTTCGACCGCGCCAAATACGACGGCGTGTTCGGCATGTGGTACGGCAAGGGCCCGGGCGTCGATCGGTCGGGCGACGTGTTCCGCCACGCCAACGTGGCCGGCACGGCGCCCAACGGCGGCGTGTTGGTGATGGCGGGCGATGATCCGGCCTGCAAATCGTCGACCGTGCCGAGCCAGTCCGAACACGCGCTGATGGACGCCAACATCCCCATCCTCAACCCCATCTA
>DNMS01000208.1:15606-16640 GCA_003488105.1 Rhodospirillaceae bacterium | reverse complement strand
TGCAGGATCTGCTCGACATGGGCATGTACGGCTGGGCCATGTCGCGCTTCGCGGGCCTGTGGGTCGGCATGAAGTGCATCACCGACAACATCGACACCTCGGCCTCGGTCGATGTCTCGCCGGGCCGGGTCAACATCGTCCTGCCTGAATTCGAGATGCCGCCGGGCGGCCTGCACATCCGCTGGCCCGACCCGGCCATGGAACAGGAAGAGCGCCTACACCGCCACAAGATTTACGCCGCCCTCGCCTTCGCCCGGGCCAACGGCCTTGACCGCATCACCCTGGATTCGACCAAGCCCCGGTTCGGCATCGTGTCCACGGGCAAGGCCTACCTGGACACCCTGCAGGCCCTGGAAGACTTAGGGATCGGCGAGGCCGAGGCGGAAGCGATTGGGTTGAGGCTCTACCGCGTCGGCATGCCCTGGCCGCTGGAACGCGACGGCATGCGCCACTTCGCCGAAGGGCTGGAGGAAATCCTGGTCGTCGAGGAAAAGCGCGCGGTGATCGAAAACCAGTTGAAGGAACAGCTCTACAACTGGCGGGCCGACGTGCGCCCCCGGGTCGTCGGCAAGTTCGACGAGGCGGGTGACTGGATTCTGCCCTCCGCCGGAGAACTGACCCCTGCCCGCATCGCCCGGGTGATCGCTCAGCGCATCCGCAACTTCCATACGTCGGAAGCCGTCGAAAAGCGCCTGACGTTCCTGGAGGAAAAAGAACGCATCCTTGAGCGCGCCGTGCCCGACATCAAGCGCATCCCCTATTTCTGCGCCGGCTGCCCGCATAATACGTCCACCAACGTGCCCGAAGGGATGGAGGCCGCCGCCGGCATCGGCTGTCATTACATGTCGATCTGGATGCCGGGCCGCCGCACGTCCACCTTCACCCATATGGGGGCCGAGGGCGCCAACTGGATCGGCCAGGCGCCGTTCACAGAGCGCGAGCACATCTTCGTCAACATCGGCGACGGCACCTATTTCCATTCCGGCATCCTGGCGATCCGCGCCGCCGTGGCGGCAAAGGTCAACGTGACCTAC
>DNMS01000208.1:12686-15405 GCA_003488105.1 Rhodospirillaceae bacterium | reverse complement strand
TCGCCATGACCGGCGGCCAGACCATGGACGGCCCCCTGGATCCCGCGATCATTTCCCGCCAGGTCGCGGCCGAGGGCGTGGGCCGCGTCGTCGTCGTCACCGACGAGCCCGACAAATACCCGCCGGGCACCGCATTCGCCCCCGGCGTGACCATCCACCACCGCGACGATTTGGATCAGGTGCAGCGCGATCTCGCCACCTGGCCCGGCGTCTCGGCCCTGATTTACGATCAGACCTGCGCCGCCGAAAAGCGGCGACGTCGGAAAAGGGGCACCTTCCCCGACCCGGCCAAGCGCGTGTTCATCAACGAAGCCGTGTGCGAAGGCTGCGGCGATTGCGGCGTGGTCTCCAACTGCGTCGCCATCGCCCCTCAGGAAACGGAACTGGGGCGCAAGCGCGCCATCGACCAGAACATGTGCAACAAGGACTTCACCTGCCTGAAGGGCTTCTGCCCGTCCTTCGTCACCGTGCACGACGGCGTCCTGGCCAAGGGCTCGGAAACGCGAAGCCCCGGCGCAAGCGCAACGCCCTTCCCGGTCCTGCCCGACCCGGCCCTGCCCGCGACCGACAAAGCCTACAACATCTGCGTCACCGGCATCGGCGGCACGGGCGTGGTGACCATCTCGGCCCTGCTCGGCATGGCCGCCCATGTGGATGACAAGGCCGTGACCGTGCTCGACGTCGCCGGCCTGGCGCAGAAGAACGGCGCCGTGTTCGCTCATGTCCGCATCGCCGACGATCCGGACGCCCTCAACGCCGTGCGCATCGCCGCCGGGGGGGCCGATCTTCTGCTCGGCAACGACATGGTGACCTCGGGCGGGTTCGAGACCCTGGGCAAGCTGGACGCGGACCGGGCACGCGCCGTGGTCAACGCCCGCCAGACCATGACCGCGGAATTCACCAACCTGCCCGACCTGGATTTCCCCGATGACAAGTTGCGCGCCGCGATCTCGGACGCCACCGGCGGGCGCGCCGATTTCATCGACGTCACCCACCTGGCCCGCCGCCTCATGGGCGACACCATCGCCGCCAACATGATGCTGCTGGGCTATGCCTTCCAGAAGGGGGCGGTGCCGATCTCGGCCGATGCCATCGAACGCGCGATCGAACTCAACGGCGTCGCCGTCGACTTCAACAAACAGGCCTTCACCTGGGGCCGCCGCGCCGCCCATGACCTTGCCGCCGTGGAAAAATTGGCGGGCCCGCAGGACAAACCGGCGGCGGCCTTCGACCTCGACGCCTTCATCGCCCGGCGGGTCGCCGACCTCACCGCCTATCAGAACGCGGCCTATGCGGCCCGCTATTCGGCCCTGGTCGATAAGGTGCGGCACACGGAAGCGGCCCTCGGCACCGGCGGAACGGACCTGACCGAAGCCGCCGCCCGGTCGTTCTTCAAGCTGATGGCCTACAAGGACGAGTACGAGGTCGCGCGGCTGTATTCTGCGCCCGAATTCCGCCGGTCTCTGCGCCAGACGTTTCAGAGCCACAAGAAACTGACCGTCCACCTGGCCCCACCCTTGGGCAGCCCCAAGGACGCCCGCACCGGCCACCTGCAGAAACGCGAATTCGGCCCCTGGATGTTCCAGGCCTTCCGCCTGCTCGCCCCCTTGAAGGGCCTGCGCGGCACGGCCTTCGACCTATTCGGCCGGACCGAGGAACGCCGGATGGAACGTGCCCTGATCAACGACTACGAGGCGACCATCGACCGCCTCCTCGCCGGTCTCGCTGCCAACAACCTGCCCTTAGCATGCGAGATCGCGGCCCTGCCGCAATCCATGCGCGGCTTCGGGCATGTGAAGATGGCGAACGTGGAAAAAGCCAAGGCGCGCCAAGTGGAACTACTGGCCGCCTTCAAGGACCCATCAAAAGCCGTCCTGGCTGCGGAATAGGCACACCGCTCAGAGGTTCGCTTTCACGGCGAGGTATGTTTTCCAGCCCATGGTGTTCCGGATGGCAGGCATATCCCATGAACCCGCGATCTTGAAGCCATTCTCCTTCAACATTTGATCGAGAGGGTTCGCGAAATAAAACTGGATCATTTCCGGATTGAAGGGAAAGACCTGCACTTTCTCGTCGTCTGGGTCGCCGAGAACATTCAAATTGATGTCATAAATAATGAAGCAATCGCAAATTTTCGCCGCAAGATTAATGAACTTTCTGACCCGTGTCGGGTCGATCATGCAAAAAACCAAACAGGCCAGACAGATGTTGAACGAACTCTCTCGCAGGTCACCGCTTAGAAGCTCCAGGGCGTCATCGATGTTCGCCCTGATCATCGTCTGATCGGGGAAGTGGGACGAAAAGTCTTCGACGAACGGCTGCCACGGTTCCATCCCAAAATAGCGCGTATTTTCAAGCCCCACCGTGTCTTCCAGGACATGCATGATTGATCCGTTCGCGGCCCCGAGTTCGAGGATCGAGAACTCCAGGCCGGCGTTTCGAACCTGGTTACGGATACCGACGATGGTATCCCGGACCGGCGCGAGATGCGGCTCTCCCATCGCTGCCCGGTATCCTTCCAACAACGATCCAATGGAACCCTCGTCCAGATCCTGGCCGGAGCGTTCTTCCCAGAAAAGCCGCATGAACTGATAGAGGTGTTCCGCTGCTTCCCGGGATATCTGGAAAACCCTGGTCCCGTCTGCGTTATCGCCTGCTGTCTCGGTCATCCACTGCCCCCAAATTCTGCCGCCAAACGAAGAAAACAACGCGGGTGAAT
>DNMS01000208.1:10785-12458 GCA_003488105.1 Rhodospirillaceae bacterium | reverse complement strand
AAACAACGCGGGTGAAGGTCCGTTCGCCATCTCATTTTCGGCCCGAAATGGGCAGTTTGGCAACTAACATGCCCCCTATATCACAAACGCCGGGGAGAACAGCAAGGACGCGAAGGATAATCATAGCTCTTGCCCGCCGCGCCCTCCGACGGGCTGCCATCGTCTTCCGAAAACGGAACGTCGAGCACGGCAGCAGGCATCGCGCGTTGCAAAATCACCGCCCCGCCCAATCGCCCCCATCCGGGACGTTCGTCGGATATAGCTGCAATTCGTCGCTTTCGCCTTGGTGCCGCTGAAACGGGGCCCTTACCGTCGTCCCCATATTCGGGCGCAAGTCCCGGAAAACAGCAAACAGCATCGGTGGGTGAATATGAGCATGTTGCGCGTTCTGGCAATTTCCTTGGCCGTCATCTTGACCGGCCTGGCCTTCGGTCATACCCCGGCACAGGCGGAAGCGATCTGCGGCGGCGTCGGCAAGGATGGCAAGTTGACGGCGCCCTGCGCCTGGACGGCGGCCAAGAAGGTCGGCACACCCAAGTCGACCTGCCCGGCCAATTCCTTCGCCGACATCGGCGAAGCGACCTACGGCTGCTGGCAATGCCCGAGTGGCTTCGCCCGCGGCACCGCCGCCGTCAACACCGACGAAGCCTGCTTCAAGTTCGCAGGCGACAAGCCGATTTTCAGCGATTACACATCGGCCAAACGCCTGGCGTCATCCACCGCCTGCCCAGCCGGAAGTTTCTTCGACCCGCGCAACAAGGGCGAATGCTGGAAATGCCCGGCCGGTTTCGGGCGCACCCTGAACCCCGTCAACGATTCCAAATCCTGTTCCCGCGCCAACATCGATATCTCCAAGGCCCAGATCATCGAATACCGCGCGGCCAGTTTCGTGTCCGCCGCCTGCGGCGAAAAGGGCGGCTTCTGGGACCCCATCAGCGGCGGATCGTGCTGGCAATGCCCGGCCGGATACGAGCGCACCATCTTCCCCGCCGTGACCACCAACAAGGCCTGCGGCCGCCGCGTGGTCGACCTGAAGCCCGCGACCAAGGTCGCCGGATTCGGCTGCAAGGTCCACGGCATGGATGCCTTCTGGGACCCGATCAACGGCGGCAGTTGCTGGATCTGCCCCAAAGGGGCGCAGCGCACCACCGCCGCCGTGAACAGCCCCCAGGCCTGCCAGCCCGAAGCGTTCAAGTGGCAGGCAGCCGATTTCTTCAATCCGGGCCTGTTCGGGTTCGACGGCGGGGCGGAGGTCGCGCTCAATCTGATCCGGCAGCGCCGCGCCATCGAACAAGCGGCGGTCAGCCAGGGCGCGAAGATCGGCCTGTCTGCCGGCGACGCCAAGCGTCAGGCCTGGGAAGACATCAAGACCGACCCGACCCAGAACCTGCCCCTGGTCACGGCAGTGCTGGACCATATCCTCGATCTGGCGATTGAGGGACGGGTGCCGCCGGGCAGCCCCGAGGCACGCCTGATCGCCGCCTTCGAGAAGTACATCCAGAACCGGCGCATCTTCGCCGCCCAGGAAGCCCTCAACGCCTATGACAACTGGGCCAAGGCGCAAGAGATGATCCTGACCGACCGGCGCAAAAACGCCGGCGCCTTCGGCGGCGCCCCGGCGATGCTGGGCCTGTTTTCCGACCAGACCCCCATGCCCCCCGACTTCACCCTGG
>DNMS01000208.1:10287-10727 GCA_003488105.1 Rhodospirillaceae bacterium | reverse complement strand
CCCCCGACTTCACCCTGCGGGTCGCCGGCGCCATCCTGACTGGCGCCGCGACCACGCCGTCCGTGCTGGCCGGCTTTGCGGCCAACACGGTCACCACCGGCAGCAGCGGCGACACCCCGGCCATGCGGCTGGCGGGCAAGATTTTCGTCAACCGGACCAAGGTCAACACGATCGAATTGGAACTTGTCGACGATGTCGCCGACGATGTCGCCAAGGCGGCGAAGGCTCTCGCCAAAACAGGCAAGGCGGGCCTGAAATTCAGCCTGTCGAATTTGAAGTTGGGCAGCGCCCTCATTGCCTCGGCGGGCCCGCAGATCGTCATTCAGGTCGCCACCATGGTGCTGCAGGCGGAACTGGACAAGAACCTGGCCAAGGCCGACGCCCGGCCCAAGCTGGAACGCCTGCTGATCCAGGCCAGGTCGGATTCCACCGACCTTAAG
>DNMS01000208.1:9870-10104 GCA_003488105.1 Rhodospirillaceae bacterium | reverse complement strand
GGCTCTCGCAGAACAAGGACAAGGCCGGGGAAATCCACACCTTCTGGGCCATGGCCGTAAGCGGCGATATCGGCCCCAATGCGAAGGCGCTGGCGGACATCCGGGAAGCGGTCGACAAGGTGCTCAACCCCCATGCCTTCGATCCCTCCTTGGCCCGCTGGTACGGCCTGCCCGGCACGGCCGATGCCATCGGCGCGGGGGCCAACGGCGAGGTCTGGCACGTCGGCGGCGGCG
>DNMS01000208.1:5327-9707 GCA_003488105.1 Rhodospirillaceae bacterium | reverse complement strand
GTCTGGCACGTCGGCGGCGGCGGGTCGCTGTACCGCATCGTCGCCGAAAAGGACGGCAAGTGGCAGAAGATCGCCGACGGCGGCGTCGCCCAGGTCGCGCCGATGGATCGGGCCGGCGTCGCCTTCCTGCTGATGGACGACGGGTCCATGCGCCAGATCGCGGGTGGCAAAATGGCCCGGATCGACGGCAAGGCCTATGACATCGCCTATGGCGGCGGCGTGAAATGGCACATCGGCGGCAACAATTCGATCTACCGCAGCACCGGCGGCGGCTGGCAGCGGGTTACCGGATCGGCCAAACGGATCGCCGCCGGACCCGGCGGAGAGGCCTGGGTCATCGGCACGGACGACAAGATCTACCGTCATACCGGCGGCGGGTCCTGGTCGAACGTGCCCGGCACGGCGGCGGACATCGCCGTGGGTCCCAACGGCGTCGTCTGGCACGTCGGCGGCAGCAACACCCTGTATCGCCTGATCGACGGCGGCAAATGGAAGATGATGAACGCCGGCAACATCGCCAACATCGCCGGCGGGCCGGGCGGCAGCCTGTGGGCGCGCCGGTCGAACGGCCAGATCGTCGCCTACGCCCCGTTCCGTCCACCGCTCGCCGAACCGGGCATGGTCAAGGACACCACCACGACCAAGGACATCGGCGATGGCCTCACCGTGACCTCGATCATCGTCGGCGACCCCACGATCACAACCTATGGCCCAAAGACGGGGGTCACATCGACCGCGCCCAAAAGCTGGGGTACCGTTCCCGGCCGGGCCAGCGACATCAGCGTCAGCCCGGCGGGCGATGTCTGGCACGTCGGCGGCGGCGGATCGCTTTATGTGATGACCGGCGGCAAGGGCGGCTGGAAACAGGTCGCGAAAAACGGGGTCGCCCGGGTCGCCGCCGGCATCATTTCCGGCCGCGCCTTCGTCCTGATGACCGACGGCAAGATGCGCGAAGTCGTCGACGGCAATTGGCGCGACCTGCCCGGCTGGGCCAGCGACATCGCCGTCAGCCCCGATGGCCGCAAATGGCATGTCGGCGGCAACGGGTCCGTCTATCACGACACGCCCAAGGGCTGGCAACGCGTCGATGGCACCATCGCCCGCATCGCCGGGGCCAAGGGCGGGCTTGCCTGGGCCGTCGGCACCAACAAACGCATCTACCGGTTCCAGGGCGGCAAATGGGCGGGCCTCCCCGGCGAAGCCACGGATATCGCCGTCGGCGGCGACGGGTCCGTGTGGCACATCGGCGGATCGGACACCCTGTACCGGCTGGGCAAGGGCGACAAATGGGAAGGCGTGGACGCCCAGGGCAAGGTCGCGGCCCTGTCCGTCGGGGCCGACGGCGCCATTTGGGTGGTGCGCCCGGACGGATCGATGGCGGCCTATCGGTGAGTTGGGGCGACACCCCCGCCCCTTCCCATCCGCAAGCAGGATTGTCTATAACTCCGGAAATGTCCCGGAGACGGCGCCACCCTGCCCGTATCCAAGAAGCAGACGCAAGCTGGGGGTACGACAACGGCATGGTGGGTGCGTCGGACAACGGCAATTCGGTCAATCCGCTGCGGGAAAACGACTATTCCGGCATGGACGTGTGGCCGGCGCTGGGTGATCTGCCCGCCGGCACCGCCGGGTCAGGGGATTGCGTCCTTGCCGTCGCCAAGGAACTTCTGCGCGGGCCCATCGAGCAAACAGCGCTGCGCGCCCTGGAACTGATCGGCCGCCGGTTCGAGGCCGACCGGGCCTGGACCGTGCGCTACAACGCCAATCTGTCCGCCTTCCGCGATACCGACGAATGGTGTCGCGGCGGGGTGACGACCCACAACGTCGACAACCTGGATATTCCCAGCACGGCGCTGGGCGAGATGCATCGGCTGATGCGGGGCGGCCACCCGGTCGTCGTTCACGATGTCGACGCCATGCCGAAATCCATGCGCACCCTGCAAACCAAATTGCAGCTTCAGGACACGAAAAGCACCGTCGGCATTCCCATGCATTTCGAAGGCCGGCTGCGCGGGATCATGGGACTGGACATGACCCGGACCCCCTGCCGCTGGGGCGCTGACGAGGTACAGGAACTGTCGCGCCTGTCCGACCTGCTTGCCTGTGCGAGCTTCGGCGCCCGGATCATCGCCGACGCGGGGACCACGGCCACGGCGGCGACACAGGAAGAGTTCCTGTATTTCCAGTCCTTGCGCGGGATCGTCGGCGCCAACATGGGTGATGTCGTCGTCTGCGAGGCCGAACGCGACAGCACCCGGTTCTTCCTGGCCAACGGCGATCAGGTACTCGACGCCCGGAACCTGAAATGGTGGGAAAACATCCTCCCCGAAAGCCATTTCATGCGCGTGCATCGCAGCTTCGTGCTGCAGATTCACGCGGTACAAAAATTGCAGCGGCGGTCGACCGGCCAATGGGTGGCCCATATCGACGGATACGACACCCCCTTCAGCGTGTCGCGAACAAAAGTGGTCATGCTCCGGAACCGATTGGGCTGCTAGGCCGACCGGTGACCCTACATCACGAAGGCCAGCAAGAACGGCAGGGTCGCGAAGGACAGGACGGTCGAGATCACGACCATGCCGGCCACTTCCTCGGGCTGGTTGTTGTAGCGTTCGGCGAACAGGAAGTTGAACACGGCGACGGGCATGGCGCATTGCAGGATCAGCACGCCGCGCGCCACCCCTTCGAAATCGAACAGTTCCGCCACCCCCCAGCCGACCAGAAAGCCGACGCCCAGGCGCATGACCGAGAGCAGCACCGCCTGCGGCAGTTTCTTGACGCCGAGGCCCGCGAGGGAGACGCCCAGGGTAATCAGCATCAGCGGCACCGTTAATCCTGAGAGAATGCGCGTGGTGTTGACGATGGGCGCCGGCACGGTCCAGCCCATGACCATGACCACCAGGGCCGCCAGGGCGGCGTAGAGGATCGGCAGGCGCAGCAGGGCGCCGGGCGAGGTCGCCCCCGCCGGCACCGCGACGCCGACCGTGAACAGGCAGAGCACGTTGACGGTGAAATACGCGATGGCCAGCGCCAGGCCGTGGTCGCCGAAGGCCAGCAGGCAAAGCGGCAGGCCCATGTTGCCCGTGTTGCCGTAGGCCAGGGCCGAGAGGAAGGCCTTCTGGCTGAGCTTCATGGCCTTCAGGAACACGAAATAGAAAACATAGAACGCGACCATGGTGGTGAAGGTCGCCGCCCCCATGGTGAGGAAGGCATCGGCCTCGATCTTGGTGTCGATCAGGGTGAAGAACACCAGACAGGGCGTGCCGATGTTGGTGACCAGCGTCGTCACCAGCGACGTGTCGTAGGGGCGGCCCTGCTTGCGCCAGACATAACCGATGACGGCGCAGGTCAGGACCGGCGCGATGACGGAGAACAGTTGATAGAGCATGGGGATGGTCGTTTAGGCCTGTGGTGGAAGGAAAGCGGGTCGCGGCACCCGTGCCGGTTATTCGACCCAGGCGATGCGCAGGATGTTGGTCGCCCCCGGCGTGCCGAAGGGCACCCCGGCGGTGACGACGATGGGGTCGCCCTTCTTGGCGAAGCCGTCTTTCTGGGCCTCGGCCACGGATTTGGAGACCATGTCGCGGAACGAATGGATGTCCTCGGTCAGCACCGAATGCACGCCCCAGCACAGCGCCAGCCGCCGCGCGGTTTCTCTTTTAGGTGTCAGCCCCAGGATCGGCGTCGCCGGCCGCAGGCGGGCACAGCGCAGGGTCGTCGAGCCCGTGGTGGTGAAGGTCACGATGACCGCCGCCGAAATGGTTTCCGCGACCTGACAGGCGGCGACGGTGATGGCGTCGGCCGCCGTGGCGTCATGGCCGCCGCGCCGGCGGTCGCGCATCAGGCGGTAATGTTCGTCCTGTTCCACGCGCTTGATGATGCGGTCCATCATGGCAACGGTTTCGGTCGGATAATCGCCGACCGCCGATTCAGCCGACAGCATGACCGCGTCGGCGCCGTCGTAGATGGCGGTCGCCACGTCGGAGGCCTCGGCCCGAGTCGGGGTCGGCGCATGGACCATGGAGTCCAGCATCTGGGTCGCCACGATCACCGGTTTCCCCGCCAGCTTGCACAGATGCAGAATCTGCTTCTGCGCCACGGGCACGTCCTCGGTCGGGCATTCCACGCCCAGGTCGCCGCGTGCCACCATGATGGCGTCGGACAGATGCACGATTTCCTCCAGATGCGTGAGCGCCGCCGGTTTTTCCAGCTTGGACATGATCGCCGCCCGCCCGGCCACCAGCTTGCGCGCCTCGGCCAGATCCTCCGGCCGCTGCACGAAGCTGAGCGCGACCCATTCAACGCCGAGGTCGAGGCCGAACCGCATGTCGTCGCGGTCCTTCTTGGTCAGCGGCGAAACGTCGAGGATCACGCTGGGCA
>DNMS01000208.1:1802-5096 GCA_003488105.1 Rhodospirillaceae bacterium | reverse complement strand
GAGGATCACGCTGGGCACGTTGACGCCCTTATGGTTGGACAGGGTGCCGCCGATCTCGACCTCGCATTCCGCATGTTCCTTGGAACATTCCAGAACCTTGAGGCGGATGCGCCCGTCGTCGATCAGCAGCGTCGATCCGACCTCCAGCGCCGCGAAAATTTCCGGATGCGGCAGCGGGGCGCGGCGGTGGTTGCCGGGCGTCTTGTCCAGGTCCAGGCGGAATTTGTGGCCGACTTCCAGTTCGGCACTGCCCGTGTCGATGTCGCCGACCCGCAATTTCGGGCCCTGAAGGTCGAGCAGGATGCCCACGGGGCGGTGGAACTTGCGTTCCAGCGAGCGCACGATGCCGTGGATTTTCTGATGATCGGCATGCGTGCCGTGGGAGAAATTCATGCGGAACACATCGACGCCGGCTTCAAACAGCTTTTCGATGGCTTCCTGGCTGGACGTCGCAGGGCCTAGGGTCGCGACGATCTTCGCGCGGCGTTCACGTTTCATGATGGGGGCCTTCCCTCTCCTTTATTTCGTCACTGTCCCTGCGCCCATAGGCTTAAGGCCAAACGCGGGCAAACTCACGCAATATTCCATGAAAATACGCGGACAACAGTCCCGCACCCTGTATTCGGTCCAATAAATCCATGCTGCGGTGTGCCGCCCTTCTTGCGCAAAGGGTCTAAGATTAGGTAGGTATTAACCAATTTCGTGGCACCTACTAAAGGCCGACATAGATCGGTCGAGTGTTTTTTTGGGAAGCCGACCGCCGGGCGGGTACTGGGGTTCACCGGGCGGTCCAGAGGTATCGTTTGAGCACGCAAAGCATCATCAATGCGCTGGCCGGCCTATCGCCCGACACGGACAAGGCGACGCTGATGACGGCTGTCGACGACGCCGTGGACGGCATCGTCAAGGAGCTGAGGGCCAATGCCGGCGGCAAGGTGCAGCCCGACGTGGTCCAGGCGACCCAGACGACCCTGACCTTCCTTGAAGCCTGCGGTCAGTTGAAGGACCCGGAATTCACCCAGCGGGCGCGCATTCGCGCGTCGGAACTTCTGGAAGCCTTCGACAAGATATCGGGCGAGGACAGCGACGGCGACGCCCCGCGGCGCAAAAAGCGGCGCAAGAAACGCCCGGCGGGCGCGAATGCCAAGCCCGCGGGCGCCGCGAAAGGCAAGGCCGCCAAGGGCAAGCCTGCCGCCAAAAAGCCGGCCGCCGCCGCGAAACCGGCCAAGCCCGAAAAGCCCTGGGAAGACACCCCCTTCACCGAGGCCTTCACGGAACAGATCTGCAAGTACCTGCGCAAGCGCGCCATGCTGTGGTACGTGCCGCAACACACCCTGACGCCCACGCCCTTCCCGCTGTCGACCCGCTTCGGCGACAATCTGGTCACGGCGATCAAGGAACACTTCATGCATCGGTTCTTCACCAACCGCCGGATCATGGTTTTAGGTGACGAATTGAAGGCCCGGAATTTCGAGGAAGCGGCGTTCCGTGAAATCTTCGACAAGCCGAAGAAAGCCAACCCCGTGCGCAGCATGTGGGAAGACGGCCTGGGCGATATCGAACGCTTTTTGACCAGCGACAAGCCGCCGCCACAAAAATCGGCGAAGACCAAGGTGACGACCAAGAAGACCGGCGGCTTCCTGGGCTTTTTCCAGAAAGAGGAAAAAGTCGTCGAGCGCGAGGCCGTGGCCGACACCACCGAACTGGATCACGCCAAGGGGTTCTGGAACATCATCGCCGGGCCCGAGGTCACCTACAGCCCGCCGAAATACGAGGACTTCATCTTCCTCAAGTCCCTGTTCGAATACTACCCGGAACAGGTCGACGAGGAGCAGCAGGCGGTCAAACAGATGCTGCAGCAGGAATACGGGTCAAACCAGGCCCGCGAAGGGGCGGCGCGCGACCACCTGAACGATCTGATCAAGGACACCGCCCCCTGTTCGGGCGAACTGACCGCGCTCTGGGTCTATCTCTCGGCCAAAGACGCCTTCGGCTACAACGTGTTCAAGTCCTTCACGTCGAGCCACGGCACGAACGCGGAACAGCGCCGCCGCGCCCTGCCCTACTTCCTGCGCTGGATTCCCGACTTCACGGAACAGGAAGCGCCCAGCCGCCTCTAGGCGCGCCCGAATTTCCAGGCGCCGCGTTAACCCTTTGTCAGCCCTGACCGCCATAGGATAGTCTTGGCGCCGTCGCCCTTGCGGCGGACATCTTGATTAAGGTTTCGGCATGCTGAAAAAGGTCTTTTCCAAAGCGCTGTTGTCCGTCGTCATGGACAAGAAGGCCCGCTCGACCCTGGACGCCGCCAAACAGCGCGCCAAAACGGCGCCCCAGGCCGCCACGCCCGAGGCCCTGCCCGCCAGCGCCGAGGAACTGCGCGTCGCCGCCCGCCAGGCGCTGGAATCGGCGGAAAAGGAACTGGCGTCGAAACCCAAGCTGACCGGTGAGCGCAAGGCGCTGATCCAACAGGCCCTGGCCGTGCGCAAGCAGAAGACCAAGATTCTCGACGAACTGGGCCCGGATCAGAAGATCAAGCTGCAGGCCATGGCGCTCGAAGCCTTCGGCCTGGACCCCACCAAGGGCGGACGTTGACGCCCGCCTCCCCGTTGACCGCCTCCGACACCACCGCCGAGGCAATGGCCCGTGACCTGGGAGACAAGGTCGCGGCCGGCGATCTGCGCGCTCTCGCCCGTGCCATCACCCTGCTGGAATCGGGCCGCGCCGACCACCGGGTCCAGGGCGAAGCCTTGATCCGCACACTTTTGCCGGCGGCCGGAAAATCCATCCGCATCGGCATCACCGGCATTCCCGGCGTCGGCAAGTCCACCTTTATCGAGGCCTTCGGCCTGGCCCTGGTCGACCGCGGCCACAAGGTCGCCGTGCTGGCCGTCGACCCGACCAGCCCGCGTTCAGGCGGCTCGATCCTCGGCGACAAGACGCGCATGGAAAAGCTCGCCCGGTGCCGCGACGCCTATATCCGGCCCTCGCCTTCGGGCGGCACCCTGGGCGGCGTCGCCCGGCGCACGCGGGAAGCCATCATCGCGGTCGAGGCCGCCGGCTACGACGTGGTGCTGATCGAAACCGTCGGCGTCGGCCAGTCGGAAACGGCGGTCAAGGATCTGGTCGACATGTTCCTGCTGTTGCTCGCCCCCGGCGGCGGTGACGACCTGCAGGGCATCAAGAAGGGCATCGTCGAGATGGCCGACCTGATCGTCGTCAACAAGGCCGACGGCGATCTGGCCCCGGCGGCGGAGCGGGCGCGGCGGGATTACACTTCCGCCCTGCATCTGCTGC
>DNMS01000208.1:0-1678 GCA_003488105.1 Rhodospirillaceae bacterium | reverse complement strand
CCCGGAAAACGCCGACTGGTCACCTCAGGTGGTGAAATGCTCCGCCGTGACCGGCGATGGGCTCGACGATATCTGGCAGTCGGTCGAAGCCTTCCGCACAGCAACGCAATCGTCGGGCCGGTTCGATGCCTGCCGCGCCGAGCAGGCCAGGGCCTGGATGTGGAACGAAGTCAACGAAACCTTGTTGGGCGAACTTCGGGCCGCCCCTGCCGTGAAGCAGGCCCTGGCGGACCTGGAACCCGCCGTCGCGGAGGGTGCTGTCGGCCCCAGCGAGGCCGCACGGCGCATCCTGTCGGCATTCCGGGCGGCTGGGAACCAGATGGACAAAGACGCCTAAATGTATGGATTTTCTCGTTTTAGCCGCTACCATGCGACAAAATAGAAGATGAAAATCAAGCCAACGGCGGGTAGTTCGACGCATGGAAACCAAGGAAGAGTTGGAGCTGCTTCAGGCAGAAATCCTCAACCTTTTCAATTACATTCAGCGGGTTCGCAAGGAAGTGGCCGCAATCACCCGTTCCGACGAGGGCAATGGGCGGTTCGACAACATGTCCGACCAGTTGGACGCCATCGTCAAGGCCACGGAAGATGCCACCAACTCGATCATGGAAGTGGTCGAACAGAATTCGGACACCATCGGCACGATCCGCGAAAAGACCGATAACCCGGAAATCCTGGCCCTTCTGGACGAGTTGGAAAACAACTCCTCCAACATCTTCGAAGCCTGCACCTTCCAGGACATCACCGGCCAGCGCGTGACCAAGATCGCCCGGTCGGTGACTTACGTGGAAACGCGGGTCAACACGCTGATCCAGATTTTCGGCAAGGAACACATCGAAAGCGTCGAGGTCGAAACCGAAGATTCGTCGGAAGACGAAAAGCTTCTTCAGGGCCCGCAGCTTCAGGGCGAGGGCGTCACCCAAGACGAAATCGACAAGCTGTTCGACTGACCTGCAACCGAAACCGTCACCATCGACCGCCACAATCAAGGGAGTGTCCGGACCATCGTCCGGATGATGATATGAACGATTTGATCCGTAACCGAGAAATCCAAGGGAGTCCTATTCCATGCAACGTCTGCTGTCCCTTTTCGCCGCGCTCGCTCTCGTCCTGGGGATCGGTGCGATGAACGACGCCGAAGCCATGGACCCGGAAAACACCCTTTACATGGACACCACGCACGGCCGCGTGGTGATCGAACTGCGCCCGGACCTGGCGCCCAAACATGTCGCGCGGATCAAGGAACTGACCCGCGAGGGCTTCTATGACGGGTTGGTGTTCCACCGCGTCATCGGCGGCTTCATGGCCCAGGGCGGCGACCCCACGGGCACCGGCATGGGCGGCAGCGGCAAGAACCTGCCGGCGGAATTCTCATCCGAGCCGTTCAAGCGCGGCACCGTCGGCATGGCCCGCGCCATGAACCCGGACAGCGCCGACAGCCAGTTCTTCATCTGCTTTGCCCGGACCAGCCATCTTGACGGCCAGTACACGGTCTGGGGCCAGGTCACCGACGGCATGAAGTTCGTCGGCATGCTCGAACGCGGCGAGCCGCCCGTCGATCCGGACAAGATCGTGAAGATGCAGGTCGCCGCCGACGCGGACAAGCCGAAGAAAAAGAAGTAGCCACGCCCCCGGGCGGACCCGCTTAGTCCCTCACCCCGACCCTCTCCCCCAAGGG
>DNMS01000206.1 GCA_003488105.1 Rhodospirillaceae bacterium | reverse complement strand
CATGCCGCCGGTTAGAAAGCTGAGGTAATAGGCCGCATAGGCCAGGGCGCCCGCGATCCCATAATAAAACCCCAGCTTTCTAACCGGCGGCATGATCGTCGACCGCATCCGCTTCCACCACGGGGCGGCCAGCGTGCAGGAATTCCTGACCGATCATTACGGCGGCATGGGCCGCTGGACCTATAACCTGGTGGTCGGCGTGCGGCTGCTGAGCGAGGTCTTCGCCAACCTGCTGGTCATCGGCATCATCTTCGGCGCGGCGGGCACCACCGGCTACACCCTGGCGATCATCGGCATCGCCGTGCTGACCCTGGGGTATTCCATGATGGGCGGCCTGCGGGCAGCCCTGCGCACGGATGTGATGCAGACGGTCCTGCTGTACCTCGGGCTGGTGGCACTTCTGACCCTGACCGTGACGCGGCCGGAATTCGACCTGCCCGCCATCGTCGGCTCCAGCCCCGATGCGGGCGGTCCCGGCTGGATCCTGCTGGCCGTCGCCTTGCTGCAGATTTGGAGCTATCCGCTCCACGATCCGGTGATGATGGATCGCGGCTTTCTAGCCGACCGGGCGACGACCCGCAAAAGCTTCCTGCACGCGGCCTGGATATCCATCGCCGGGATCATGGTGTTCGGCGTCATCGGCGTCTATGCGGGCCTGAACAAGGGCGACGGCGAAGCCATGGTCGCCACCTTGACCCGGCTTCTGGGCGAACCCGCCATGCTGGTGTTCAACCTGGCGCTGGTGGTCTCGGCGGTCTCGACCCTGGATTCAACCTTCGCCAGTGCGTCCAAGCTGGTCGCCGCCGACATGCGGGTGATGGCGCCCTCCGTGCGCAACGGGCGCCTGGTCATGGCCGGATTCCTGCTGGGTGGGCTGGGCTTCCTGTTCCTCGGCAACAAGGACCTGTTCGCTGCCGTCGCCGTGTCGGGCACGGCATCCATGTTCCTGGCCCCCGTGGTGCTGTTCAACGTCCTGGGCGGCCTGCGGATTCAGGCCTGGGCCTATGGCTTCGCCTTTGCCCTGGCGATCGCTGGGGGCGCGCTCTACATGCTGGAAGCGGGCGGCCATGTGGCGCTGATCGAACCCCTGTTCGGGCTGGCCCACAAATACGCCAAGCTGCTGCTGATCTGCGCCGCGGTGCTGGCCGGCGGATGCGGGGCGTTTGCCCTGTCCCTGGCGGTCACGGGCCGGCGGCGGGCGGCGGTCTGAGTCTTTAAAATTTCCAGACAGGAAACGCGTTTTGGGATAATAGAGGCGCCATGAGCACCTCCCCATCGAATGCCGTGGACACATCCGCCGCCAAACCGCGCCGGAAAGCGCCCAAAACGGCCGCGCCTAAGGTCGGCTTGGTCAGCCTTGGTTGTCCCAAGGCGTTGGTCGATTCCGAACGCATCATGACGCGCCTGCGCGCCGAGGGCTACGACCTGGTCGACAGCTACGACGGTGCCGATCTGGTGATCGTTAATACCTGCGCGTTCCTGGAAACGGCCCGGGACGAATCCCTGGAAGCCATCGGCGAGGCCATGGCCGAAAACGGCAAGGTCGTGGTGACCGGCTGCCTGGGTGTGCACGAAAACCTGATTCGGGAAATCCACCCGGGCGTGCTCGCCGTGACCGGCCCCCACCAATATGAATCGGTGATGACCGCCGTCCATCAGGCGCTGCCGCCGGCCCATGATCCCTACGTGGACCTGCTGCCGCCCGAGGGCATCAAGCTAACGCCCCGCCATTACGCCTATCTGAAGATTTCCGAAGGCTGCAACAACAAGTGCACCTTCTGCATCATCCCCAGCCTGCGCGGCCCGCTGACCAGCCGTCCCATCGCCGAGGTCCTGAAGGAAGCCGAGGGCTTGGCCGAGGCCGGGGTCAAGGAACTCTTGGTGATCTCGCAAGACACCAGCGCCTATGGCATCGACACCAAGTTCCCCCGCCAGGAATGGCGCGGCAAGGAATACAGCACCCGATTCCTCGACCTCTGTCAGGGCCTGGCGGAACTGGGTCTGTGGACCCGGCTTCACTACGTCTATCCCTATCCGCACGTCGACGAGGTCATCCCCATGATGGCCGATGGCAAGATTTTGCCCTATCTGGACATCCCGTTTCAGCATGCCAGCCCCAACGTCCTCAAGGCCATGCGCCGGCCCGCCCATCAGGAACAGACGCTGGAGCGCATCAAGGGCTGGCGCCGCGACTGCCCGGATCTGGTCCTGCGCTCGACCTTCATCGTCGGTTTTCCCGGCGAGACCGAGGACGATTTCGACTTTCTGCTCGACTGGCTGCAGGAGGCCGAGCTCGACCGCGTCGGCTGCTTCAAGTACGAGAACGTCGCGGGGGCGCGGGCCCAGGCGCTGGGCGATCATCTGGACGAGGACGAGAAACAGGACCGTTGGGAACGCCTGATGGAGGTTCAGCAGGAGATCAGCGCCAAGCGCCTTGCGCGGCTGATCGGCCGCGACCTGGATGTGCTGATCGACGAGGCCGCCGGCAAGGACGGCCCGGCCATCGGGCGCTGCTACGCGGATGCGCCGGAAATCGACGGCGCCGTGCGTGTTTCGGGTGGGAAAAACCTGCGCCCGGGTGACATGGTCCAGGTCCGGATCACCGGCGCGGATGAATACGACCTGACCGGCAACGTGACGTCCCGGGGCTGACCGCGCTGAGGACTATCCGTTCGACGCCCGGCGGTGACGCGGGGCGTTGGGATCGTGGGCATTGCGGATGTCCATGCGATCCAGAATTTCGCGCATCAGGCCGACGCATTCCTTAAGTTCCCTGATGTCCTGGCGCATGGTCCGGATTGCCGTTTCCTGATCTTCGGCGTTCTGCGACATGATCTGGCGCAGGGTCGTCATCCGCTGGTCCTGCTGCTGCAGGGCCACGGCCAGTTTGACTTCGTTATCCGCAAGTTTCTGATTGACCAAAGCCTGAAGACGCTTGGCCACCTCGGCCGAGGTCAGCAAGGCAACGACGCCGATAATCACCGCGATTCCGGCAGCTATGGTCGCCAAATCGGCGAAAGACGAGGCTTCACCCATTCCATCACCCCGAACATTTATCTTCCGCGCCTGATTTTGTGACGGCGGGATAGATCGTTACGGCCATTCTGGCCCCGAACCCAGCCGTTCAAGAGCCGGGCATGCACGCACGCAACCCGATGCCGGGACAAGGCAGCGGATTTGCGTCCATACATATTAGTCCGCGAAAGGCGATGCTGAAACAAAACTTTCTTTAGGCTTCGCTTTTGCCGTGAATCCGCGTTCCTCGTCCGTCGGAATGACCCGGCGCACGTTACGAACGTCGTCGAGAGCGTTGCTGAAGGCGTTCAGACGTTGGCGCAGGTCGTCCGCACCCGCGGACGTGGTCTTGAACCGCTCCTCCATCTCACTCAGGGCATCCCCAAGGACGCGGCGCTGGCGTTTCAGTTCGTGGTCCTGCTTGTCGAGGCTCTTGAGAAGTTCCAGTTCGGACTGTTCGAACCGGGCGTCGATCAACGTCGTCACCCTGCGGGACATTTCCGCGGAAACCATCAACGCAATGACCCCGAAGACGATACCGGCGGCGCCCAGGATAATGCCCAAATAGGCCGTCATGCCGCTCATGTTTCTCACCCTTTCAATATGCAGGCCACCCATGGTTGTTGTAGGGTCTGTGCCTGCATATGCATGATTCACCGGTCTGAATTTTATCCGGTTTTCAGCCCCGGCTGCTGTGACCGGCCTCACTTGATTAAATTAATTTAACAAATTCAATAGGTTAATATGAGAGCCGCCGTCATCCCCGTCACCCCGTTGCAGCAGAACTGTTCCCTGGTGTGGTGTGAAAACACCATGAAAGCGGCCTTGGTCGACCCCGGCGGCGAGGTCGATCGCCTAAAGGCCGCCGTGGACGAGGCCGGCGTGACGCTGGAGAAGATTCTGGTCACCCATGGCCATCTCGACCATGCGGGCGCCGTCGCCGATCTGGCCGAGGAATTCGGCCTGCCCATCGAAGGCCCGCACCCGGAAGACAAGTTCTGGATCGACCAATTGCCGACCCAGGGCCGGGAATACGGGTTCGGCGAATTGCGGGCCTTCACGCCCGACCGCTGGCTCGACCAGGGCGACACCTGCACCGTCGGCGAGCAGACCTTCGAGGTGCTGCATTGTCCGGGGCACACGCCGGGCCATGTCGTGTTTTTTCATGCGGGCGAGCGCGTCGCCTTCGTCGGCGACGTGATCTTTCAGGGCGCCATCGGTCGTTCCGACTTTCCGCGCGGCGATTTCGACACCCTGATCAGGTCGATCCGCGAGAATCTGTTCCCCCTTGGCGACGACGTCACCTTCGTGCCCGGCCACGGGCCGCTGTCGACCTTCGGGCATGAACGGGAAAGCAATCCCTACGTCGCCGACCGCCTGTTCGCGCGGAATACCGGCTGATATCGGGCGGGCCTGCGGCAATGAAACACATCCTGCTGCTGGCCGATGCCGACGAACTGCCGGGCCTGACGCGGATATTCTGGGACGCCGCGCCTGATGCGCGCATCCAGGGCGTCAGCAGCCGCGACGAACTGGAACAGGCCACGGCAGCCCCCGCCGCCGACTTGCGCCTGATCGCCTTCTGCACCGACGTGATCGTGCCCGAGACAGTTCTGAATCGCCTGCCCGGTCCGGCCTACAATGTCCATCCTGGCCCGCCCTGGGTGCGCGGAATCTATCCTTCCGTGTTCGCGCTATATGAAGGGCTGGACAGTTTCGGGGCGACCCTGCATGAACTGACCATGGCGATCGACGCCGGCCCCATCGTCGCCGTCGACGAAGCCGCCATCACCCCTGCAATGGATCGCCTGGCCTTGGAAACCCTGGCCCGCGACCTGGTCACTGGATTGCTCACGCGCATGGCCCCGGATCTTCTGGCGGTCGACGGCCCCCTGCCCCATCTCGATGCTCAGTGGTCGGGGCCAGCCTGGTCGAAGAAGGATTTCGACGCCCTCTGCCACCTACCCGACGGCATCGACGAGGCCGAGTTCCGCCGCCGCCTGCGGGCGGTCGGAGAAGGCCCCAACCATGCGCTTTATTTTGAGACGTTCGGACGCCGCTTCCCGCTGGCTCCGCCGGCCCGGACCGGCCCCGTGGTCAAGGGCGGCAGGCCCGTCAAACCCTGATTTTTCCCCTCAACCCCGCCGGTATCCCATTCAATTGCTGGACTTTTTCCCGGGTTAAGGGTTTCCCTATTGGGTCTCCCCTTGTACCCTTGGGCTGATTCTTCAATTGGTCCGCTCCGGGTACGCGTGGCTTGTCCACCGTCGTCTCGAAGTCTCGTTGCTTGGTGACGTTCTGTTGAAGCCGATGACAACGAAAAGGAAGCGAACAAATGAAGCAAGCAGCGACCGGGGATACCCTGCGTGTCCACTACACGGGAACCCTGGATGACGGCACGACCTTCGACACCTCGAAAGACCGCGCCCCCATGGAAGTCACCTTAGGCGGCGGGCAGATCCTTCCCGGGGTCGAGGCCGCCTTGGCCGGCATGGCTGAGGGCGATACGAAAAAAGTCACCCTGGAGCCCGACGACGCCTTCGGCGACCACAACCCGGACCTAGTCCAAACCGTGGGACGCGGGACCATTCCGGCGGAAATTCCGTTGGAAGTCGGCGCCGTCCTGGAAGCGACAAACGAGACCGGCAATCCGATGCATTTGGTTGTGCTCGAATTCAACGACGAGGACGTGACGCTGGACGCCAACCATCCCCTGGCGGGCAAGGCGCTGACGTTCGAGCTGACCCTGGTCGAATTCGCCTAGTCCAGGTCTGCCGTCTTCGGGAGCCCCCGCGTCAGCCCGCCTTCGGCGGGCCGGCGCGCAGGCGCCCGGGCAGCAGTGCCGCGACGGCGATGAAGACGGCA
>DNMS01000087.1:10534-15677 GCA_003488105.1 Rhodospirillaceae bacterium | reverse complement strand
GGTGGCCTGATGTTGAACGTCATCATTGGCGTCACCGGCATCGCCTTCTCGTTGCCGATCGGCATCTGCCTCGCCCTTGGGCGACAATCGCATCTGCCGGTGCTGCGCATCGTCTGCGTCGCGTTCATCGAGTTCATCCGCGGCGTGCCGCTGATCACCTTGCTGTTCGTGGCGGCCGTGATGCTCAGCTACTTCGTGCCGCCGGGCACCAACTTCGACCTGCTGGTCCGCATGCTGATCATGGTCACGCTGTTCGCCTCGGGCTATATGGCCGAGGTCATCCGCGGCGGCCTGCAGGCGATCCCCAAGGGACAGTACGAAGCGGCCGACTCCATGGGCCTCAAGTACTGGCAGTCCATGCGTCTGATCATCCTGCCGCAGGCCCTGAAGATCGCCATCCCCGGCATCGTCAACACCTTCATCGCCCTCTACAAGGATACGACCCTGGTCATCGTCATCGGCCGGCTCGATATCCTGGGGATCGGACGGTCGTCGTTGGCCGACAGCAAGTGGCAGGGCCTCTCGACCGAGGTCTACGTCTTCGTCGCCATCTTCTTCTTCATCAGCTGCTTCCTCATGTCGCGGTACTCCTTGTACCTCGAGAAGAAGCTGCACACGGGTCATTAAGAGGAGCCAGCAATCATGGCTGAAACACAAACCGCCGCAACGGCCGGCGCGATCGGGTCCTCCAAGGGATCCGGCGACATCATCGAAATCCACGGCATGCACAAGTGGTATGGCGATTTCCATGTGCTCAAGGACATCAACCTGTCGGTGAAGGCCAAGGAACGGATCGTCATTTGCGGGCCGTCCGGATCGGGCAAGTCGACCTTGATCCGCTGCATCAACCGGCTGGAGGAACACCAGAAGGGCGACATCCTGGTCAACGGCATCGAGCTGACCAACGATCTCAAGAACATCGACCTGATCCGGCGTGAAGTCGGGATGGTGTTCCAGCACTTCAACCTGTTCCCCCATCTGACGGTGCTGGAAAACTGCACGCTGGGCCCCATCTGGGTCCGCCAGACGCCGAAGAAGGAGGCCGAGGCGATCGCCATGGAGTACCTGGAGCGGGTCAAGATTCCCGAACAGGCGCTCAAGTTCCCGGGCCAGTTGTCGGGTGGTCAGCAGCAGCGCGTCGCCATCGCGCGGTCGCTCTGCATGAGCCCCAAGATCATGCTGTTCGATGAGCCGACCTCGGCTCTCGATCCGGAAATGATCAAGGAAGTGCTCGACACCATGATCGAACTCGCCGACACGGGCATGACCATGCTTTGCGTGACCCACGAAATGGGCTTCGCCAAGACCGTGGCCGACCGGGTGATCTTCATGGACGGCGGCGAAATCATCGAACAGAACGAACCGCATTCGTTCTTCGACAATCCGCAGCACGAACGTACCCAGCTGTTCCTGAGCCAGATCCTGGCGCATTAGAACAGCCGGTCTTCGAACATGGAAAAGGCGCCCCTCGGGGCGCCTTTTCTGTTGGCGGGACAACCGGCGAAACGCCGGCGCGACCTAAACTTTGACGACGACCTTGCCGATGGCCTGGCCACTGGTCAGCCGATCGTAGGCCTTGCCGACATCGGCGAGGGCGAACCGGGTGTCGTCCAGCAGAGGGTGCAGGGCGCCGGCATCCACGATCTCGCTGAGTTTCGCCAGGATCGCGCCGTGCTGTTCGCGTTTGTGGTCGTGCAGCATGGGGATCAGCATGAAGACGACGTGCAGCGACAGGCCCTTGAAGTGGGCCGGGGTCAAATCCAGTTCCACCAGGAACACCGTGGTGGCGACGTGCCCGTTCAATGCCGCGGCTTCAAAGGAATTCGTCAGATTGGCGCCGCCGACGGAATCGAAGATGACGTCGAAGCCTTCGCCGCCGGTGTGTTTCTCCACATACTCGGCAACGGTCTCGGCGCGAAAATCAATGGCGGTGGCGCCGTATCCTTCAATGACCGCGATCTGCGCGTCGCCCGTACCTGTCGCGTAAACGTCGGCGCCCAGGTGCTTGGCGATCTGTACGGCGACATGGCCCACGCCACCGGCGCCGCCGTGAACCAGAACTTTCTGCCCGGCCTGGACGTTTGCTCTTTGTAATCCTTCATAGGCGGTGATGCCGACCAGGGGCAGTGCCGCCGCCGCCCGCATGGAGACGGTCTTGGGCTTGCGCGCGATCAATCTGGCGTCGGCCGTCATGTATTCGGCCAGGGCACCTTGCAGGTCAGCCAAGCCGCCGGCGCAACCGTAGACTTCGTCGCCCGGGGCAAAGGCGGTGACGCCTTCCCCCACGGCTTCGACGGTGCCGGCGAAGTCCATGCCCAGCACGGCGGGCAGGTCGGGTGAAATCGGCAGATCCTTGCCCATCTGGCGGATCATCGTGTCGACCGTGTTCACGCTGACCGCTTCGATCCGGACAAGGACATGCCCAGGTGTGGGGGCGGGCTTTGGAATGTCGGCGGGCTGGAATTCGGCCTTGTCGCCGTATTCGTTGAGAACCATTGCTTTCATGGGATTACTCCAAAAGACGGGGGCTATTTCTTGGACGGAGCCGAAACGATGTCGAACTTGCCCTGGGTGCGTGCATAGATGATGCAACCCGCGGCGGCGTCGCAGGTGATCCGGTGCGCCGAGGCGCCGTCCGAACCGAAATAGCTGCCCGGCTCCAGGGTCTTCACGTCGGCTCCCTGGTATTTGGTCGATCCCTGGATGACGACGGCGCGGAAGGTCGCGCCGTGGCTGCGCAGCGTGACGGTGAATCCGGTCGGCAGCTTGATGAGGGACCCGTTCAGGTGACCGTCCTGGCGCGTGCCCCAAAGGAAGGCGACCTTGGGGCCTTCGGCGGTGGCGGCGGCGCCGGATTGATCGACCCAGGTCAGGTCCGATGCGTCCAGCCAGACGATGTTCGATTTGTCGACGTTGACCGGCCGTTCGCCGTTGTCGAAGGCCTGCTCGGTCGGGTGGACCAGATAGGGGCCTTCCTGAATTTCGATATAGGCCAGGTTGATGCGGCCCTTGGCGGCGGTGATATGCGGTTCCCCAGCCGGCTGTGTCCAGAATGATCCCGCCGGCATCCACATGTCCGCCGCTTTGGGGTCGTCGTTGTGCATGAGGCCGCGGATCACGACGCCCCGGTAGGTGACGTTGTGGATATGCGGCGGTGAGGAGAATCCTTCGTTAAACTGCACGAGAAAGCCCGACGGTCCGGAGGACGCACGATCCCCCCAAAGGGTGCCGGCCTTTGGGCTGGCGTCGCCGCGCGCGGGGTTGAGGGGCGTCCAATCGACGTCGGATGCCAGGACGACCCGGGGCGCAGGTTCGGCGGCGGTGCTGGGCGGAATCTGCGCGAAGGTGAAGGCGGCGGTCACCGCGCCGGCAAGGGCGAGGGACGGAAGCGTTTTCTGCCTAAGAACAGAGTTCCGGAGCATGGTGTGAAGCATTGTGTTCGTCCTAATCATATGGGGCGGCGGCCGGTGCGCCTGCCGCCAGGGAGGGGCGATGAGGTCAGGTGAATTTGGGCGATTGACGGAGAGCCGCGGCAGATGAGCGCCGCAGCTCATATGCGAAATATATTGATTTAATTTCATATATAAACACGATAAATTCTGCTTCAGAATTCGGATTTCAAGGATAATAAGATGGACACCACCAGCCTGCGATTGTTCGTCCTGGCGGCGGAAAAGCTGAATATCAGCGCCGCCGGGCGGGCGCTGGGCATGGCGCCGGCCGTGGCCAGCGGAAAGCTCGCCAAGCTGGAAAGCACGGTGGGGGCCGACTTGCTGCATCGTTCGACGCGAAAGGTGGCGTTGTCGCTGGAAGGGGCGGAGTTTCTTCCCTTCGCCCGTGAGATCATCGCCCAGGAAGACGCGGCGAAGGCGGCGCTCGGCCATGGCAAGGCGACGGTTACGGGACGGTTGCGGTTCGCCGCGCCGAGTTCATTCGCCCAGATCTATATCGCGCCGCTTCTTCCCGATTTTCTCGAACGCCACCCGGGCATTGACCTTGATTTGCGCCTTTCCGACACGCAGTTCGACCTGATCGAAGGCAGCTTCGACCTTGCCCTGCGGAATTCCGCGCTGGCCGACAGCAGCCTGAAGGCGCGGAAGCTCGCCGATGATCGCCGCATTCTCTGCGCGTCACCCGGCTATCTCGAGAAACATGGGACGCCGTCGACGCCGGAGGACTTGCGCGACCATCAATTGATCGCGTTCAGGGATCAGACCGCCAGAAAGCTGATCGGGCCGGCAGGGCGCACGGGAGATTTCGATCCGAAGCAGGCAAATTGCCGGATGACGGTCGACGATGGTCTCAGCCAGAAGGTCGCGACGCTTGCCGGCGCCGGCATTTCCATGAACTCGCTTTGGAGCGTGCATCCGGAGATTTCGGACGGCTCCCTGGTTCAGGTGCTCCCCGGATATCAAATCGACAATCAGGCGGCACTGTGGCTGGTGTACCCAAGCGCCAACGTACTGACCGCGAAAGTCCGGGTTTTCATCGACTTCCTCGTGGACCGGATCGGCCGGTCGCCGGCGTGGGAACAGGTGGGGCTCGGTGCATGAAACCTGGCGCGTCATGGCTGGGGGCGACCCGGTGGTTTCCATGTCGCCTGGACTTGGTAATCTGCAGAGCACCGACCACTTCTTCTTCCGACCATTGGAAAACCATCATGATCACCAGTCTCGCCCCGTTCCTCCGGGTCCCCACGGCCATCCCGGCACTGCCGGCCCCTTGCATCCGCAAGACCACCTCTTGGCCGCGGGGGGCTGAGCAATGAGTGGCACGGCAACCCCGGAATTGAGTGGGCGCGTGGCCCTGGTCATCGGCGCCGGGTCGATTGCGCCCGGGATCGGCATCGGGCGGGCGATCTGCCTGGCCCTGGCCCGGGAAGGGGCGCATGTGGTGGCCGCCGACACCGACCTGGCGGCCGCCCAGGTGACCTGCGACATGATCGCCGAGGCGGGGAACAGCGGGGAAATCTCCGAAGTGGACGTGCTGGACGATGCCTCGGTCGAGGCGCTGGTGGCGCGTGTGATCGACCGTCACGGCCGGCTCGACATCTTGCATTGCAATGTGGGGCTCGGCAAAAGCGGCCCGTCGGACGCAACCTCGGCCGCCGACTGGCGGCGGATCAATGACGCCAATCTGACGC
>DNMS01000087.1:9266-10290 GCA_003488105.1 Rhodospirillaceae bacterium | reverse complement strand
GACGTCGCTGCATGTCGCGTCACAGGCGGCGATCCCGACCATGCGTTCCCAAGGGGCAGGGGTGATTACGATTACGTCCTCGATCGCGGGAATTCGCTATCCCGGGTTCCCGCACCTTGCCTATAGCGCGACCAAGGCGGCGGCGAGTCACTTCGCGACGGCCTTGGCGGTCGAACTGGCGCCCGACAACATTCGCGTGAACTCCATCATTGCCGGGCTGATCGACACGCCCCGGATCGGGGTGACGCTGGCCAAAAGCTACGGCGATCGCGACGAGGTGCAGATGCGTGCCGCGCGCGATGCAAGCTGTCCGATGGGGCGGATGGGAAGTGCCTGGGACATTGCCGAGGCGGCGCTGTTTCTTGCCTCGGATCGGGCGGGCTATATCACGGGCACGTCGCTGGTGGTCGATGGCGGGCTGTCGGCGACGATCCGTCAGCCGGCGGCGGTCTGACGGAAGGTCCGCTGGCCGACGCTAGGAAAGCCCCCGCCAGATCAGCATCAGGCCCAGCAGGATCAGGCCGACCTGCACCAGTCGGCGGAAGAAAGCCTCCGAGATGCGCTTTCTGATCCAGAACCCCGTGGCGATGCCGATGCCGACGGGGATCATGGCAAGGGCCGATGCCGTGAACTGCGGCCAGGACATATGGCCTTCGGTGATCAGGCGCAGGTAGAGCGGCACGGAGCCGACCATCGCCGCCATGGCCATCTGGGCCACGAACAGGTTCTTGGGCAGGCGCAGGGCCGCGAAATAGACGATCACCGGCGTGAAGGCGCCGGTGGCGCCCGAACACAGGCCGATCAGCCCCCCGGCCACGGGATTGGCGACGCGGGCGTGGCGTTGCAGGAAGGTGGCGTTGGGTGTGAAGATTTGCGCCAAGGTCGTGGCGATGACGACGCAGCCGAGGGCCAGGGCGATCACCTGCGGGTCCAGGTTGGTCAGGGCGCCCGCGCCGATCCACACGCCGATCATCAGCAGGATCAGGAAGGGCCAGTAGCGTCGGGTCGCTTCCTTGAATTCCCC
>DNMS01000087.1:3147-9155 GCA_003488105.1 Rhodospirillaceae bacterium | reverse complement strand
CCCCCGATTCCAGAATCTGCCAGATGTTGGAAATCGCGACGGGGACAAGGAACAGCGTCACCGCCTGGGCTGGGTCGATCACCATGACCATGATCGGCAGGCCGACGGCCGGGATGCCGGCCCCCAGCACGCCCTTGACCAGGGAGCCGGAAAACAGGCCCAGGATGATGACGATCAGGGCGGTGGTGGAAAAGTCCGGCAGCGTCATGGTCTGGGTATCCGCCGGATTTTGCCGTGTCCGGATGGGCTGGAGAGACGGAATCAGGTAACGATGGGCGTGTCCTGCCGGGCACCCCATTCGGACCAGGAGCCGTCATAGACCGCGACGTCTTCCTTGCCGATCAGGTAAAGCGCCAGGGCCGCGTAGCAGGCCGTGACGCCGGACCCGCAGCTGGTGACCAGCGGCCGGTTGAGGTCGAGGCCCGCCTTGTCGGCCAGGGCCTGGATCTCTTCGGCAGAGCGCATGGTGCAGTTCTTACCCGCGTCCATCAGGTCGCCGTAAGGCAGGTTCAGCGCGCCCGGCATATGGCCGGAACGCATGCCCGCGCGCGGTTCCGGCGAGGTGCCGGCGAAGCGGCCGGCGGCGCGCACATCAAGAACGTCCTCGCGCTTGCCGTCGATATTGGCCAGAACCTGATCCACCGTGCGAACCATCAGATGATTTTCGCGGGGCGTGAAATGACGTTCCCGCGGATTGGGTTCGATATCCGTCACTGGCCGGTTTTCCGCCAGCCACTTGGGCAGGCCGCCGTCCATCACGCAGACGTCGTCGTGGCCGAACAAGCGGAACATCCACCATACCCGGGCCGCCGCCATGCCGCCGCCGTTGTGGTCGTAGCAGACGATGCGGTTGCCGTCGCCCAGGCCCAGCTTGCGCACCTTGGATGAGAAGACATGGGCCGGCGGGATCATATGGGGCAGGGGATTATCCGGATTCTTGACGTCGTCGATGTCGAAGAACACGGCGCCGTCGAGGTGCTGCTTGGCGTATTCCTCCCGTCCGTTGCGGCCGTCGTTGGGAAGGTAATAGGTGCAATCGACGATGCGCACGTCGGGGGCCGACATGTGATCGGCGACCCAATCGGTGGAGACCAGGGCCTGCGGGTTCGAATAGGGCATGGGGCGGTTTCCTTCCCGGCGATCAGGGCAGGAAGTCCGGGACCGGCAGGCCCTTGGACTTCAGGAAATCGCGGTTGAACAGCTTCGACGTATAGCGCGTGCCGATGTCGCAGAGGATGGTGACGATGGTCTTGCCCGGGCCCAGTTCCTTGGCCAGGCGCACGGCCCCCGCCACGTTGATGCCGGACGAGCCGCCGAGCACCAGGCCTTCGTCCTTGATCAGGTCGAAGATCAGCGGCACGGCTTCCTGGTCGTCGATGGAATAGGGCTGGTCGATCTTCAAGTCCTCGATGATGGCGGTGACGCGGCCCAGGCCGATGCCTTCGGTGATCGAGCCGCCTTCGGTCGCCTTGGCCTCACCGTCCTTGAACAGGTGGTACATGGCCGCCCCCTTGGGGTCGGCGCAGCCGACGACGATGTTCGGGTTCTTTTCGCGCAGGAAGGTGGAGGTCCCGGCCAGGGTGCCGCCGGTGCCGACGGCGCAGATGAAGCCGTCGACCTTGCCGCCCGTCTGTTCCCAGATTTCCGGGCCGGTGGAATGGTAATGGGCGCGGCGGTTGTCCAGGTTGTTCCACTGGTCGGCGAACAGCACGCCGTTTTCTTCCGTCGCGGACAGCTCCTCCGCCATGCGGCGGGCGATGTGCTGATAGTTGTTGGGGTCGGAATAGGGCAGGGCCGGGACTTCGACCAGCTTGGCGCCGCACAGGCGCAGCATGTCCTTCTTTTCCTGGCTCTGGGTTTCCGGAATGACGATGGTGGTGCGGTAGCCGCGCGCGTTGGCGACCAGGGCGATGCCGATGCCGGTGTTGCCGGCGGTGCCTTCGACGATCAGGCCGCCGGGCTTCAGGTCGCCGCGCTTTTCTGCCTCCAGGATCATGTGGCGGGCCGGGCGATCCTTCACGGACTGGCCGGGGTTGAGGAATTCGGCCTTGCCCAGGATTTCACAGCCCGTCGCCTCGGACAGTTTGTTGAGGCGAATGAGCGGCGTGTTCCCGATGGCGTCCACCAGGCCCTTCTTGATGTTCATGTATTTGAGTTCCGTCCCTAGAGGTTCGTCAGCTTACGTTTATTGGGGTTTGCGGCAACATAACCGTGCCTGCGGGGGCGATCAAGGCGCGGGCATTGGATTTCGCGCGGATTTCCTGTTCCGTCCGGCCGGTGGTTAGCGTTATTCTCCCCGCCCGCCGGGACGGGCACGAAACAAATAAACCAGAATGGAGAACGAACATGGCCGACGAACCGGTTCTTGTAGAGATTGACGGGCGTGGCGTGGCCACGGTCACGCTGAACCGACCCGAAGTCAACAACGCCTATAACGGCGAAATGATCGATGTCCTGCTGTCGGGCATCAAGAGCCTGTCCGCGAACGACGACGTGCGCCTGATCGTGCTGCGCGGCGCGGGCAAGCATTTCCAGGCCGGGGCCGACCTGAAATGGCTGTTGGCCGTCTCCGAGCAATCGGAGGCCGAGAACCTGGAAGTCTCGCGGCGCACGGAAACGGTCGTGCGGCTGCTCGACACCTGTCCCAAGCCGACGGTCGCCGTGGTGCAGGGGTTCTGCGTCGGTGGCGGCACCGGCGTGATCGCCGCTTGCGACGTGGTGATCGCCGCGTCCGATGCCACCTTCACCATTTCCGAAGTGCGCTGGGGCCTGATCCCGCAGCCGATCCTGCCGCAGCTGATCGCCGCCATGGGCTCGCGCAACGTGCGCCGTTATGCCCTGACCGCCGAACGTTTCTCCGCCGACCAAGCCAATAACATGGGGCTGGTCCACGAAGTGGCTCCCCCCATGCAGTTGGAACGCACAGCGGAAAAAACGATCGAAGCCTTCCTGCGCAGCGGCCCCGACGCCGTGGCCCAGACCAAGGCCAAGATTCTGGAGCTTGCGGAAGCCAGCATCGACGAGGCGACGGCCGAGGATCTGGCACGTCTGCATTCGGAAAAGCGCCAGTCGGCCGAAGCCAGCGAAGGGCTTGCCGCGTTTATCGAAAAGCGCAACCCAAGCTGGTTCAAGGAATAGGACGGGCGATTACGTCCACTCGCGGCGCACGGCATCCCGGTTCAACTGCAGCCATTGCAGACAGATGATGATGGTGCCGTTGTTGATGGTGCCGGCGGCGACCATGCGGAAGGCGTCTTCCGCCGGGACCGTGAACACGCGGATGTCTTCGTTTTCGTGATCCAGGCCATGAATGCCCCCGGCCTTTGAGGCATCGACCCGCCCCAGGTAGAGGCCGATGGTCTCCGACGAGCAGCCGGGCGTCACCAGATAGGACGTGATCGGCTTGAGGGCGAGGAGATCGCAGCCGCATTCCTCCATGGTTTCGCGGGCCGCGACCGCGTCCGGGTGCTCGCCGTCTTCGACGATGCCGGCGACGATCTCAATCAACCAGGGCGAGGGCGCTTGGCCGCCCCAGTTGGGGGACGGTGCGCTGGCGGCGGCACCAACGCGGAACTGTTCGATCAGCACCACCTCGTCGCGCACCGGATCGTAAGGCAGGACGGCGACCGCATGGCCGCGTTCCAGACATTCGCGGGTAATTTCGTTGCTCCAGCCACCTTCGAACAGGCGGTGGCGTATCCGCCATTCCTCCATACGGAAATAGCCCTGGAACACTTGGCGCCGCGCCAATACATCAAGATCCTTACTGTCCATCAGACATCGCCCTTTCATGCTGCGGCGGTAGTATGGTCACCTTAGGTTTCATATCAACGACTTCCCCACTGACAAAAGGCCGCCGCCATGACGACAAGCGAAAAGGTTTCCTTCCCGGGTGCTTTGGGCGAGACCCTGGCCGCGCGCCTTGACCTGCCCGATGGCCCGCCCAAGGCCTATGCCCTTTGGGCGCACTGCTTTTCCTGTACCAAGGACGTGTTCGCCGCGTCGCGGGTGGCGCGGGCATTGACGGAAAGCGGCATCGCCGTGCTGCGCTTCGATTTCACTGGCCTGGGCGCCAGCGAAGGGGACTTCGCCAATACCAATTTTTCCTCCAACGTCGGCGATCTGATCGCGGCGGCGGACTGGATGCGGGGCAACCTGGAAGCCCCCGCCATGCTGCTGGGCCATTCGCTGGGGGGCGCGGCGGTTCTGGTCGCGGCGGCGAAGGTGCCCGAGGCCAAGGCGGTGATCACCATCGGGGCGCCCGCGGACGTCGCCCATGTGGCTCATAACTTCCAGGAATCGGTCGCGGAGATCGAAGCCAAGGGCGAGGCCGAGGTGCTGCTGGTCGGCCGCCCCTTCCGCATCAAGAAGCAGTTCCTCGACGACATCCGGGCGCAGAACGTTCAGGACGCCGTGGCCGGGCTGAAAAAGGCGCTGTTGATCTTCCATTCGCCGGTCGACGCCACCGTCGGCATCGACAACGCCGCCGCCATCTATGGCGCGGCCAAGCATCCGAAAAGCTTCGTGTCCCTGGACGATGCCGACCATATGCTGTCGCGCAAGGAAGACGCCGAATACGTCGCCGGCGTGATCGCCGCCTGGGCGCGGCGTTATGTCTGCCTGGGCGACGCGCCGGCATCGCGCATCGCACCCCAGGCCGAGGCGGGGACGGTGGTGGTCGAGGAAACCGGCCAAGGCAAGTTCCAGAACGCGGTTTCCGTCGGCGGGCGGCACGTCCTGATGGCGGACGAACCCGCGGATGTGGGGGGTACGGATACGGGGCCCGGGCCCTATGATTTCCTGCTGACGGCGCTTGGTGCCTGCACGGCCATGACCATCCGCATGTACGCGGATTTGAAGAAACTGCCGTTGACCAAGGTCCGCGTCACCTTGACGCACGACAAGATCCATGCCGAGGATTGCGCCGATTGCGAAACCAAGGTGGGTAAACTCGACCGCATCGTCCGCGATCTTCATTTCGAAGGCGATCTGAGTGACGAGCAGAAGGCCAAGCTTCTGGAAATTGCCGACAAATGCCCGGTCCACAAGACCCTGCATTCCGAGATCGTCGAGGAAAGCCGGCTGGTCTAAGCTGGGGTGAACAAACGCCAAGGGGAGGATATCCATGACCGAGAAACTGATCCCAACGACTCTCGTCGGCAGTTATCCGCAGCCGGCCTGGCTGGTCGACAAGGACAAGATGCTGGGCTCCGCGCCGCCGCGCGTGCGCATGAAGGACGTGTGGAAGGTGTCGGCCGACGAACTGGACGAGGCCCAGGACGACGCCACCCTGACCGCCATCCATGACCAGGAACGGGCCGGGATCGACATCCTGTCCGACGGGGAAATCCGCCGCGAAAGCTATTTCAACCGCTTCGCCAACGCGCTGGACGGCATCGACATCGACAATCCGGCCATGGTCCCCAACCGGCGCGGCGTCGCCGTGCCGGTGCCGCGCGTGGTCAGTGAGATCAAGCGCACCACCCCCGTACAGGTGCGCGACGTGGAATTCCTGCGCGCCCATACGGACCGGCCGATCAAGATCACCATCCCCGGCGCCTTCACCATGGCCAAATTGGCCAAGGACGAACACTACGGCGACACGGCGGCCCTGATTTCGGCCTATGCCAAGGCGGTGAACGAAGAAATCCGCGATCTCAAGGCGGCCGGCGCCGATGTCATCCAGATCGACGAGCCCTACATGCAGGCCAATTCGGAAGAGGCCGAGAAATTCGGCGTATCCGCGATCAATCAGGCGCTCGACGGCATCGAGGGGGAGACCGTGGTGCACCTTTGCTTCGGCTATGCCTATGTGGTCAAGGACAAGCCCGTGGGCTATTCCTTCCTGCCGCAACTGGATGCCTGCTCGGCGGGGGCGATCTCCATCGAGGCGGCGCAGCCCAACCTGGATCCGGCGATCCTCGACAAACTGCCGAGCAAGAAAATCCTGTTCGGGGTGCTCAGCCTGGGCACGGAAGAGGTCGAGACGGCGGAGGTGGTTGCTGACC
>DNMS01000087.1:1329-3038 GCA_003488105.1 Rhodospirillaceae bacterium | reverse complement strand
GGTGGTTGCTGACCGCCTGCGCGGCGCCCTTGAATATATCGCCCCCGAGCGTCTGATCGCGGCCCCGGATTGCGGCATGAAGTACCTGCCGCGCGAGGTTGCCTTCGGTAAGCTGAAGGCGATGGTGGATGGTGCGGCCATGGTGCGGGCTGAGCTGGGCTGAGTTCCTTAAATATCTAAATAACGAATATTAATGTACAAAAGAATTCGTTATTTCGGCTCGTAGGTATCAGGTATTTATTCCCCTGCCGGCAATGAGCCGGTCACCAAGCCGGGGCACCCCGGCTATTTTTGAGGAAAATGAACATGTTTTCCCGCACCAAACCCGCCACTTCCGCCACCGGCAAGCCGGCAGCGAAACCCGCCGTCAGCAAGCCCGCCGCCAAACCGGCCGCGCCGGCGAAGAAGAAGTAATTTCGGGTGCGGCGGCCGCCCTCACGGCCGCGTAACCGATGAACAGGGCCGCCGGATTCCCCCCGGCGGCCTTTTTCATGGCCGTCAGCCGCCCGGCACCCAGGCCCAGTAGCGGCCCGAAGCCCCCAATGCCGCCGTGATCAGGCCGAGCACCAGGTTGATCGCGACGATGCGGCGGATGACGTTCAGGCTGGCGGCCCCCGACGGCCAATCCTGGGCCGCGACAGCCGCCTGGAAGGCGCGGTAGGGCGCGAAGAACAGGTAGATGAACAGGGCGTTCATGACCCAGCCGATGCCGTGCATCCAGTGAACGTGGATGGGCGCGGCGGCGAAGGTGCCGTATTGCAGGGCGATCACCGCATAGCCCGACACCGGCAAAATCAGCACGGCGGCCCAGACCCACAAGAAGAACCGGCCGAACACGCGATCCCACAGCTTCAGGCGCTCCGGCGGTGGGGCGATGCCGCCCACGGCGGGACGCAGCACCAGATAGGCGAAGAACATGCCGCCGACCCAGACGACGGCGGTGATCGCGTGAAAACCGATTGCAAGGGCGCTGAACATGCGGGGTTTGCCTTTCTAATTCATCGCGGCGGCGGCGTCAGTCAGCTTTTTCAGCACGCCGGTCATGGTCTCGATGACCGTGTCGACCGTGTTGCCGTGGCGCTGTGCCAGCCATTTGGGGTCGTTGTAGGCGATCCAGCTGCCCTTGTCGTCCTTCCAGGCCAGAACCTTGAGCGGCAGGTCGATGCCCATGGTTCGCGTCGCCTGCATGAGCGGCGTACCGAGCTTGGGGTTGCCGAAGATCAGGACTTCCGTCGCCGGCAGGCTGAGGCCCGCCTTTTCGGCGCCGGCTGAATGATTGATACGGGCCAGGATGCCGATGTTCTTGGTCTTCAGCAGCTTTTCCAGACGGTTCAATGTCTCGTCGGGGCTGTGGTGGCTCGGCTTGACGATCAGGCCGTCGGCGGCCCGGGCCGATGAGCCCAGGGGTGGGGCCGATATCAAGGCCAAAGCGACGACGGCGAGGAAATACAGACGAGGGATGCGCATCCGGGAAATCTCCTGTGACGGGGACGAAGATTTCAAAGTGTAACGGGTTCCTTGGCGCCGCGTGAACAAAGCTGCGTGATGAGGCGCCTGTTGGGCTTATACGTGGCCCGCCCGTTCCAGGAGGGGGCTAGGACGCGTCGGGCGGGGGCAGGCTGCGCGCCACCGGGAACACGAGATGGGCCGATGTTCCCTGGCCGACCTCGCTTTCCATTTTAAGCACGCCGCCGTGCAGTTCGACCAGT
>DNMS01000087.1:896-1157 GCA_003488105.1 Rhodospirillaceae bacterium | reverse complement strand
GTGAACTTGATGGCGTTGGACAGCAGATTGACCAGCGCCTGTTTGACCCGCAACTCGTCGGCCATCAGGGGCGGCAGGTCGGCGGGACAGTCGATCATCAGCGAGACCCCGGCATCAAGCGCGCGTTCGCGCACCAGGCGGTGGCAGGAATTGAAGACCAACCTCAGGTCCAGGCGCTGTTCGTTCAGGCTCATCTGGCCGCGTTCGATACGGGCCAGGTCCAGAAGGTCGTTGATGAGCTGCAGCAGATGCTTGCCGGCG
>DNMS01000087.1:0-774 GCA_003488105.1 Rhodospirillaceae bacterium | reverse complement strand
GCAGATGCTTGCCGGCGTCGTTGATGTCGCCGGCGTATTCCTTGTACTGGGGCACGTTCATGGTGCCGAAGGTCTCGTTCAGCAGGATGTCGGAAAAGCCGATGATGGAATTCAACGGCGTGCGCAGTTCGTGACTCATATTGGCAAGAAATTCGGTCTTTGCACGGTTGGCCAGTTCTGCTTCTTCCTTGGCCGTGCGCAGCGCCTGATCCGACTGCCATTCGCGGGTCACGTCGCGGGCGAAGCCCCGGTAACCAACAAACGCGCCGTCGTCGGCGAACACGGGGGCGCCGCTGATCCGTGCATAACGGAGGTTACCCTTGCCGTCGATCAGGCCGTATTCGAAATCCCGGAACGGCCGCCGTTCGGTCAGATCCGCCCGGTGCTGCTCGAAGGCGATGCGCTGTGCGGGCCCCCGGATCACAGCGATGGCCTCGCGCGTTTGGCCGATCAGGTTCTCCGGCAACAGGCCGTAGGTGCTCAATAGCCGGTCGGAGACGAAGGTGAAGCGGTGTTCGGCGTCTGTTTCCCAGAACCAATCGGCAGCGGCGAAGATGAAGCGCCACCAATCGTCGTCGTTCAAGTTGCCGACCAGCTGGCCGGCCAGTTCCGGCGGCGGGGACCGGCGCGACGCGATCTGGCGTGACAGGGCAAGGGCGGCGGCGGTGGCGAGGGCGGCCACCAGGGCCGTGGTCAGTGGACGCCATATGTCGACGCCCGTCTCCGGAAGCAATCTCGGCGCCCCGAATGCTTCCCATAAAATGACAAAAAAGA
>DNMS01000197.1:6657-12383 GCA_003488105.1 Rhodospirillaceae bacterium | reverse complement strand
GACTCCAGATGCACGGCGGGCACCGCTGTTCCCCCCCGGCCTGCATCGCCGACACCCGTGGTTTCGACCTCGATCCCGAAGCGGCCCCGCAGCACCTCGGACAGGCGCGAGAACAACCCCACGGTCTCCATCCCGATTTCAGCGCGGAGTGCCTCCGCCCGGCGATCCAGATCGTCGAAGAAATTGTCGTTACGTTCGGTGAAGTCGCCGACCTCTTCCGCCGGGGTGCGGCTTTCAAGAAGGTTGTCGAGGTTCTCGCCGGTGATGAAACGCAGCAGTTCATCGACCTGCAGCGTGAGCTTTTCCGTGCCATCGACGACGATGCCGAGGAACTGCTGACGCTCCGCCGCCGCCAGATCGATGTTGTCGAGCAGGATTTCAGAGAAACTGCGGACCGAGGTCAGCAGCGTGCGCACGGAGTGGCTGGAGGCCACCAGATAGGGGCTGGAGGCCAGCTTGTCCGTCAGCGCCTCCACATCCTCGCGGCTGTTGCGGTAGGACCTATAAAGACGAAGGAACGAGCGGCAGATGTCGGGCACGGAGGTCACGAATTCGTCCAGTTCCGCCGCCGAGGGACGGGTGCCGCCGAACATGGGGTCAGACAGGGCCTCTTCCAGGTCGCTTTTGATGCGCACCTCGTCGCCCGCGGAAAAGTCCCGCAGATCAACGCCGAGGGCCTCCGAAAGCTTGAGCAGCAGCGACACGGTCAAGGGCCGGTCATTGTGCTCGATCATGTTCAGGTAACTGGGCGAGATGCCGAGAATTTCGGCGAGCTTTACCTGCGTCAGTCCACGGTCCTTGCGGAGCCGCCGAAGGCGCGCGCCCAACATTGGCGATCGCGACATTATGTTTCCCCCCATGGGATTCCACGAATAATTACCCTGTCCCAGGTCTGATGCGGCGCCCGGGTATAGGTTTGGCAACATATTAACCGATGTTCACCTATCTGTCTTCGGGGTTTCAGCCGCCAAAATCAAGTAAAGGCATGAGGAACTGATATTTTTTGGTGAATTGTTCACTTTCCCAAACGATCCATCAGACCGGAAGACAAAGACCGGCCGGACAGGCTAAGCCGATGAATTCGACGAACGCCCAAGCGCATCTTCCAACCCGGCCATGACCAGGTCCAATGCGTCGGCGAGATCGTTCAGCAGCGGCTCGATCTCCGGGCCTTCAGGTGCCGCCTTCAAGGCGGCTTCAAGGGCTTTCGCCGCCTCGAACACCGCTGTCGCCCGAATGTTGCCGCTGACGCCCTTCAACGTATGGGCGGTACTGATAGCCTGCTGGAAACGACCCGCCGCCACGTCAGCCGAAATCTCCGCCGCCTTGCCACTATACGTGTCGCGAAACTTGCCCAACAGTTTGCGAATCAAGTCGTCATTGCCGCGCGCCATGACACGGAACGCGTCCACATCGATCCCCGGCAAGTTGTCGGGCAGGCGGCCGGACGACCGGGGCATTGCAGGCCGCTGATCTGCACTATCCGACGGTGGCGTTTCTGTCATGGGTGAACTCCGGCATCGACCCGGCGATATCTGGATATCCCGATGGCTTCGATGACTTGCAAGCCCCTGTGCTGCCTGACAGGCTAAATCGTTACCCTGACAATATCGAGTCGGACTTTAGGTGGCTGGCGCGATCAGCCCGCCGCGTCCGCGGTTGATGCCGGCAGCGTGAAACGGAACACGGACCCCCGCCCCGGCGCGGCTTCGACCCATACCTTGCCGCCGAAACGTTCCACGATCTCGCGGCAGATGGCGAGGCCCAATCCCGTCCCCTTCGGCTTGTTGGTCAGGGTTTCGCCCGACCCGCCCTGTTGGAAACGTTCGAAAATGCGGTCCCGTTCGCCGGGCGCCACGCCGGGGCCGTTGTCGATCACATCGACGGTAACCATGTCACCATCCACCGTGGCGGTAACGCGGATATGTCCGTCGTTCGGATCACAGAATTTCACGGCGTTGGAAATCAGGTTAACCAGCACCTGAATCAACCGGTCGCGGTCGGCATGCACCCGAGGCAGGTCGTCGGGAAGATCCAAATTCAGACGCACCCCCTCGGCCTGGGCCAGGGGAGACGCGGCGGCCACGGCAGCCCCCATGACGGCACCGAGGTCAAGCGAGATCATATTCCATTTCAGATTGCCGGCTTCCATCTTCGACAGGTCCAGAAGCTGGTCGATCAGGCGCGTCAGGCGTTGCGTCTCGGCAACCACGACACTGTAGAAACGGTCACGTTCGGGCCCGCGCAGGGCCGGGTTGTCGGACAGGATTTCCCCCGCCGCGCGGATCGACGTCAACGGCGTGCGGAATTCGTGGCCCACGGTGGTGATGAAGTTGTCCTTCATGCGGTCCAGTTCCTTGAGCCGCTCGTTGGCGGCCCGCAACTCGGCCGTGGTTTCCTCAAGCGCCTTGGATTTCTCCTCAAGCTCGTGGGAATACTCGATGACCTGTGACGTTTCGTCGAGAATGCGCATCAGGTCCTCGGTGCTGACGACCTCGCCCTTGGTCACGCTGGCGACCACGGCCTGGGCCGAGGCCGCGCCGATCACCCCGGCCAGTTGCCGTTCGGCGAAGGACACGAGCGCCGGCGCCGCTTCCGCCCTGGGGTCCAGGTTGAGGCCCTGGCGTGCGGCGAAATCGGCGAGTGCCGCCCCCGCCCGATCGTCACCCAGAAAGCGCCGCAGCACGGCCTTCAGTTCGCCGACCTCGGCAGAGCCGCGCCACACGGTGACCGGTTTCGCACCAGGGCTGTCCAACTTCTGCACGAACTCGCCAGCCTGCAACTGTTCCAGATCGCTGGGCCGGCTGAGCAGCGACACCCAGACAAAGCCGCCGATATTGACCAGCATCGACCAGAACAGGGAATGGGACAGATGATCGATCCCGTCGAGCCCGAACAGAGCATAGGGTTTCAGATACGCGATCCCATAGGGGCCCAATTCGATCAGGCTCATGTCCACCCAGCCCGAGCGCGCGAACGACGGCAACACCAGAGTGTAGAACCACATGGCGGTACCCAGCAAAAGGCCCGTCATGGCACCGGCCCGCGTGCCGCCCTTCCAGAAAATGCCGCCCAGCAACGACGGCGCGAACTGCGCCGCCGCGGCGAACGACACCAGACCGATGGTCACCAGGGCATAGGATTCCCCGATCAGCCGCATGTAGGTATAGGCCAGCAACAGCACGAACAGGATCGCACTGCGCCGGACGAACAGCAGGAACGCGGACAGGTCGCCGGTAAACCGGGTCTGGAACCACCGCATACGCAACAGCACCGGCACCACCAGGTCGTTACACACCATGGTCGACAGCGCGATGGTCGCGACGATCAGCATCCCCGTGGCCGCCGATAGGCCGCCGATATAGGCGAACAGGGCCATGCCCTCATTCTGATTGGCCATGGCCACGGTCAAGACAAAGGTATCCGCATCGACGCCGCCGTCGGGAAACTGCAGCAGGCCACCGATGGCGATCGGCAAAACGAACACGTTGATCAGGATCAGATACAGCGGGAACAGCCAGGCCGCCTTGCGCACATGATCCGGGTTGACGTTCTCAACCACGCCAACCTGGAACTGACGCGGCAGGCAGACGATGGCGAACATGGATAGCACCAGCAAGGTCGACCACTGGGCATAGCCCCCGGCGCCGACCTGATGGAACAGATGGGAAATTTCCGGAACCGCGTTGCCTTTGGCGAACAGGTCGCCGAACCCGTCGAACACGCCGTAGGTGACGTAAAACCCGACGGCAAGGAACGCCAGCAGCTTGATGATCGATTCGAAGGCGACGGCGATCACCATGCCTTCGTGATGTTCCGAGGCATCGATGTGGCGGGTGCCGAACAGGATGGCGAACAGGGCCATGATCAGGGCCACGAAAAATGCCGTATCCTGAAACAGCGGCACGCGGCCGAGATGGCGCGGCATGACGATTTCCGGATACTGGATCAGCACGGTGAAACTGGTCGACACGGCCTTAAGCTGCAAGGCGATGTAAGGCAGGATGCCGACCACCACGATCACCGTGACGATGCCGCCGAGATAGATGCTTTTGCCGTAGCGGGATGCGATGAAATCGGCGATCGAGGTGATGCGGTTTTCCGCCGAGATGCGGACCATCTTTTCCAGCACGAAGGGCCAGAGTACCAGCACCAGGGTCGGCCCCAGGTAGATGGGCAGGAAATCCAGGCCCGAGGTCGCGGCACGGCCGACGCTGCCGTAGAAGGTCCAGCTTGTGCAATAGACCGCCATGGACAATGCATAGATATAGGGATTGTTGAGGATCGAGCGCCCGGCATCCGCCCGCTTGTCGCCCCAGAAGGCAATCGCGAACAGCAGCCCGAGATAGGCCACCGACGTGATGAAAATGACCCAACCTTCGAGCACGTCAGGTTTCCGGCGGACCGGGCCGGCCGACGCGTTCGGCGATCAGATAGATCATGGCGACGACGCCGATCCACACGGCAAACAGAATCACAAAAATCCGCGGCAGACCGAACAAATCCGCCGGTCCCTCGCCCAGAGTCACGAGCGGCGGCAGAAACAGCAGCGTGGCGACCAAAAACAGCGACACGGAAAAGGCGCCGACCCGGCTTGTTCCCCGCTCCGGAGCACCTGTCCGGCGCGGCCCGGAATCGCGTGCCGGACCGTCCGCCATCAGTCCACGGTCAACCCGACGGCGGCCTTGACCCTGGTGACCAGGTCACGGGTGGAAAACGGTTTGGTGATGAAATCGTCGGCCCCGGCGGACAGGCCCTTTTCGCGGTCTGCCTCGCGTCCCTTGGCCGTCAGCATGATGACGTGAACGTCGGACCAGGCGCTGTTGCCGCGAATTTCCTCACACACGGAAAAGCCGTCCCGTTCCGGCAGCATGACGTCCAACAGCACGACGTCCGGTTTTGCCGCGCGCATTTCGCCGAGCGCCGCGTTCCCGTCGCCGACGACGCGCGTGTCGAAGCCCGATTTTTCGAGCAGGAATTTCAGCGACAGGACGATGTTGTCGTCGTCTTCGACCACCAGAACGGAGTGATCCATGAACGTCTCCCATTATTTTCGACGCGTGATCCGCGCACGCGTGCCGTGATCGGCTTTTGCCCGATTATACCCCGTAGATCCGCCGCCGCCGCAAGGATTCTGACGCCATGCCGGCCAAGCCTGGTTTGACGCCCCGGTTTGACAGACGGAACCCCGTCTGCAAATCCTGGGCGGCATGGAACAGGAAAGCCCCGCCGAATTCACCAAACGCGCGGTCCTGACCGGCATGGTCCTGGGCGCGGCACTTACCCCCTGCAACGTCTATTCAGGGCTGAAGATCGGTTGGTCCTTCAACATGTCGATCGCCGCCGGGCTGCTGGCCGTGGGGGCCTGGCGCCTGGCCGAGCGCAGCCTGGGCACCGCCCCCCTGGGTCTCAGGGAAAACAACATCAACCAGACGGCCGCCTCGGCTTCGGCCTCCATCGTGTCGGGCGGACTGGTCGCCCCCATCCCGGCGCTGACGCTGCTGACCGGGCAGAGCCTACAATGGCCCGTGCTGGCCTTCTGGGTGTTCTGCGTCTCGATTCTGGGCGTGGTCGTCGCCGCCGGCCTGCGCCGCCAAATGATCGAGCACGAGAACCTGGCCTTTCCCGCCGGCCTGGCCACGGCGGAAACCCTGAAACGCATCCACGGCAAGGGCCGCGAACAGGGGGCGCGCCTGCGCGCCCTCGGGGCGGCTGCGGGGGGCTCC
>DNMS01000197.1:5619-6646 GCA_003488105.1 Rhodospirillaceae bacterium | reverse complement strand
CGAACGCGACCTGCGCATGGAGCGCATGCGCGAGGCCGGCGGCGGGGCTGTCGGCGGCAGTCAAATTGGCGGTCGATCTGGCGGCGGCGGTGCCGCGCCTGGCCCTGCCGGGATCGTTGGCCGGGGGCGTGACCTTCAAGAATCTGGGCCTGGCGGTCGACCCGTCGCTGCTGATGATCGGCTTCGGGGCGCTGATCGGCCCGCGCGCGGGGCTGTCGCTGCTGCTGGGCGCGGCCGCGTCCTGGGGGCTGCTCGCCCCCTGGGTGCTGGACCGGGGCTGGGCCCAGGCCGGGGCGCCCGGCACGGTATGGTTTTCCGAACTGGTGGCCTGGCTGTTGTGGCCGGGGGTGACCCTGACGGTCACGGCGGCCCTGACCGCCTTTGCGATTTCGGTCCTCCGCATCCGCCGACAATTGACCGGCACGGACGGGCGGATGGGGCGCGGCTACGCCCTGGCGCTGGCCGGGGTCACGATGTTGATCTGTATTGCCGGATGGACCTTGTTCGGTTTGCCGGTCTGGGTTTCGGTGCTGGCGGTGGCCCTCAGCTACGTGCTGGCCGTGATTGCCGCCCGCGTGTCCGGGGAAACGGGGGTCACGCCGGTGGGGGCCTTGGGCAAGGTGACGCAGCTGACTTACGGCGCCATCACGCCCGGCGACATGGCGGCCAACCTGATGACCGCCAACATCACCGGGGGGGCCGCCGGGCAATGCGCCGACATGATGCACGATTTGAAAACCGGGTCCCTGATCGGTGCCGCGCCGCGGTTGCAGATCTACGCCCAGGCGCTGGGCGTCCTGACCGGATCGCTGGCCGGGGCGGCGGTTTATCTGACCCTAATCCCCGACCCCGCCGCCATGCTGATGACCCCCGAATGGCCGGCCCCCGCCGTGGCGACCTGGAAGGCCGTGGCCGAGGTGATGGCGGCGGGCTTAAGCGCGATCCCGGAAGGGGCGGGCCCCGCCATGGCCGTCGCGGCGACACTTGGCGTGGTCTTGGGCGCGGCGGACCGTGTGCTGCCGGAACC